>DATAEJ010000047.1:0-32226 GCA_036258095.1 Candidatus Angelobacter sp.
CTGCACCGATGGCCGCTCGATAATAATGCTCGCCATTTTCGCGAATTCGTCAGCCGCCTGAGTGACTGCCTGGTGAAGCGCTTCGGCCGCTGCCGGATTGATGTCGCGCGCTACGCCGCCAGGAACGGCAACGCCACGCCAGTATCGCGAGCCGATTACGCGCGAGCCGGCCTGGAGCAGGTCTTCCTTGATGCGGCTGCAGTATGCGGCTGGCACAGCGAAGGCTACATCGCCGGAGAGCGCCCCCACGTCAGCAATGTGGGCCATCATCCTCTCAAGTTCCAGCCCGATCAGGCGGATGAGTTCAGCCCGCCGCGGCACCAGGGCTGCATGTGCCTGCTCCACCGCCTGGCAATAAGCCACGGCATGAGAAAAACAATTATCGCCGGAGACCGATTCGGCAATGATCGGTCCGTTCATCAAAGGTGCGCCCTGAAATAATTTTTCTGTGCCTTTATGGGTATAGAAGTGCCGCAGCTCGAGAAACAGTACATTGTCACCCATCACGCTGAAACGGAAGTGACCTGGTTCGATCACGCCCGCATGGACCGGCCCAACAGCAACTTCGGAAACACCTTCGCCGTCCACCTTGAGGAATGTATATGGCTCATCGGCCCAGTTCAGCGGCTCATTGCTATCAAGCATGGGATGGAAGTTACCCGGCCAATTCTCATGGAGTAGTAGCCGGCGCAGATCAGGATGGCCGGCGATCTCAAATCCGAACTGATCATGCAGCTCGCGCTCATACCAGGCTGCAGCAGCCGTGATCCCGGTGAGTGACGGTATGGGACCCTCGACGGGCTCGGTCACCACACGATAGCCTTCACCAGGAACATCAACGATGTACCGCACCACAGGTCTTCGTTGCAGTCCGTCCAGAGAACCAAAGATGCAGACCAGCCGCGCCGGACTGGGCTGCGCGCCCTCGAGAAGGCGCGCCACTTCAATGGTGGGGCTGACCCGCTGGCTTTTTTGTGACGCCGTGCTCATAAACTCAATACCGCCATGGCGCGATGAATCATGCCGACAAATGCCATAGGCAAGTGCACTCCCATTCCCAAGACCACGAAAGCGCAGATCGCCATGGCCATGATTTCCGTTTTGGCAATAACCGGGGTTTTCAGCGACGCATCGTCTCCGCCGAGTATGCGCTGCAGCTGAAAGACTAACGCTCCAAATCCCACGACGATCGCAAGCAGAACCACGGTTACCATCGCGTGGTTCTCCTGTACAAAGGCCGCATTCAAAATCGCAAATTCGCTGACGAAGAGTGAGAAGGGTGGCATGCCGATAATCGCCAGCACGCCGACGGTCAGAAAAATGCTTGTCCAGCGCATGCTGCGGGCCATCCCCGTGATCTTGTCGAGGCGTAGTGTGCCAAAGTTCTCCCGAACATTCCCGGCAACGAAAAAGAGCAAAGACTTTGCCGCCGAGTGATTGAAACTATGAAGCAGCGCGCCATAAACGCCGAGAGGGATTCCAATTCCGATGCCCGTAGCTACCATGCCCATGTGTTCCACGCTGCTATAAGCAAGCAGTCGCTTCAAGTCGCGCTGCACCATCATGAGCAGTGAGGCCCCGATGAGGGACAATGCGCCGAAGATCAGCAGCATGGTGTGGCTGAAAGCCGGACCGATGGCATGAACGGTGATGGCGTCATAGCGCAGGAGGGCGTACATGGCGCAGTTCAGCAGCGCAGCAGAGAGCATCGCGCTGATGGGAGAAGGCGCTTCCGCATGGGCATCCGGGAGCCAGCTATGCATCGGAACAAAGCCAATCTTGGTGCCGTAGCCAACGGCGACAAAGAGAAAAGCAAGCTTTATCAGACTGGGCACCTGCTCTCCAAGTGCCGGGCCCGCCTGGACAAGCGTTGTCCAGTTGAGCGCCGCGGGCGAGGGAATACCGGACCGCACCGCCGCCAGATACAGGGCGATGGTTCCGAAGAGCGCGAACGCGATCCCCACGGTGCAGACCACCAGATATTTCCAGCCGGCTTCAATCGCACCTTCCGTGTTGTAAAAACCCACCAGCAGCGCCGAAGCCAGCGTGGTGGCCTCCATCATGATCCACAGCAAGCCAAGGTTCTCGCAGAGGTACGCTGCCAGCATCGTGAACAGGAAGAGGAATACCAGGCTGTAGAACCAGCGCGGGGAGGAGAACCTGCCCTTCGGAATATGGCGAAGATAGCTCACCGAGTAGAGCAGAGTCACAAAGAAGACCAGCCCCAGACTCATCAGGAAGAGCGTGGTCAGGCCATCGGCACGGAAATACGGGCCGAGTGTGATTGCCGTTTCGCGATGCACGCGCCATGCCATGTTGGCCAGCAATGCGATTTCGATGAATCCGCCGGTAACGGCAAATCTCGTCGCATGCGTGCCGTTGCTGAAAACCAGCACAAACGTGGCGACGACGGCCGGCAGCACGAGAGGTAAAAGCAAAGTCATCGGCTAACCTCTCAGCCGGCGCAGCTTGGAAACATCAAGGTCAGCAAAGCTGTCGCGAATACGGAAAGTGAAAAGACCCATCAGGAAAACTCCCATCAGCACATCAAAGGCGATCCCGATTTCAATGACCAGCGGCATGCCGAAAGTGGTCACCAGTGCGGCCATGAAGATCCCGTTCTCCAAAATCAGCAGGCCCAGAATCTGTGCCAGCGCCTTGTTGCGCGTGATCATCAGGAAACATCCCATCAGCATGATGGCCACGGCGGCAGCCAGCGGATCACGAGCCACGTTTAATTCCCGCGCGTAAGACTGAACGGCGGAAAACGAAACCAGAATCAAAGCGGCGGCCACAAAAACCGACGGCGCCGGCGAAAGAGATGCTTTCACATCGCGGGTGGTCCGCAGTTTTTTCACCAGATAGAACAACACCCAGGGAATCGCAATCACCTTCAGGACCAACACCACGGTTCCCACGATGTACGCCTCCGCCGAGTGGTGCAGGTGAGCGATGGCAAAGACCTGCGCCGCAATCACCGCGGATTGAACGATGAAAAGCGAAATGCAGGTGGAAAGACGCTTGGTGGCAGCCAGCAGCAGCAGCGTAAGGAAGATCAGTACCGTGGAGGAGCTGAGTGCGTGCGACGCGGCGTTGCTGATCAGTCCCATGGTTTTACCTCTTCAAAATTACGGTGAATACGATGGCAAGAATCGCCAGCGCGGAAGCGATTCCGAGAAACTCCGGGACCACGTACATCCTGAGCTTGGCCACAACGCTTTCCAGGACGGCAACGGCTAGCAGGGCCAGGAAAAGCTTCACGACATATATGACTGCCGCAAGCAGGAGTGCGATCATGCCGGTTTGCGCGGCAATTCCCCAGGGTGCGAACAACGCGATTATCAAGGCGATGAGCAGGTTCAGCTTCAACGCGTGCGCCCACTCGATAAACGCCAGGCTCGGCCCGGAGTATTCAAGCACCATAGCTTCATGAATCATGGTGAGTTCAAGGTGGGTTGTGGGATTGTCCACGGGCATGCGTCCGGCCTCCGCCAGGACCACGAAGATCAGCGCGGTCAGGGCCAGCACGTGCACGGCCGAGATATCGAAAAAGTTCTGCCCGGTGGTCCATGCCACCACGCCCGCGAGATTTCCGGACTTTGCCAAGATTGCCACTGCTATCAGCGACAACAGGAGAGGACCCTCCGCAAGTGCCGAAACCATGGCTTCGCGGCTCGCGCCCATGCCTCCAAAGCTGCTTCCCGGATCAAGTGCGCCCAGCATCATCAGGAAGCGGGCAAACGCCAGCAGATAGATCAGCAGAATGAAGTCGCCCGAGAAGGAAAGCAGGCCGCTCCCGCAAAGCACGGGAACGACTGCAGCTGCCGTTACCGTGAGCGCGAACGCCAGCCTCGGGCCGGCCCGGAACAGCCATGACGCCGAAGCCGGTACGATTTCTTCCTTATGAAACAGCTTCCAGAGATCGTAGTAAGGCCGCAGCACACTCGCACCGCTGCGCCGTTGCAGTATTGCCTTCAGGCGGGCGATGATCCCGCGCGCCAGAGGTGCGCTCGCCAGCAGCACCACGAATTGCAGGAGTTTGACCGCCGTCATTACCGGAACCTCATCAGCAGAAGCATAGAGAGCAATGCAAGGAAGATGTAAAGCAGGTAGAGTTGTATGTTGCCGGTCTGAAGCCTGCGAAATTGCTGCGCCACGTTCATGAGCGAATCGAACAGGGGACGGTAGAGCATTTGCTCGTAAGAAGTTGTTCGTCGCGAACGATAAGAAATTGCGTTGGGGAAGTAGGGTTGTTCCGTGGGCAGCACTTCCAACTTGCGCTCAGGTTTGTACACGGCGGCGAAAACAGTCCGGATCGGCTTGGAAAAGGCGGATGCCGTGTATTCCATGCGGCTGGTCAGTCCGGAAAGACCGCATGCCCAGATTGCGGAACGCCGAAGGGCAGAACGAACCAAAACGGTTGAGGCTGCCACCATCACCACCACAACAGCAGCCTTCGATATTCCACCGCTGATCGGGGAAACAATACCGTAATCAGCTCCAGGAACGAGTGCCTGTATAAGCGGCCACAGTGGACGGATTACGACGACGGGTACCAGCCCGATCAGGACACAGGCTGAGCCCAGCACAGCGAGGGACGCCAGCATAGAACGCGGGACTTCATCGGTGTAGGCGGCTTCCGGAGCTGGCGTCCGTGGCCTGCCGAGGAAGATGCTGCCATAAACATTTACAAAGCACGCGGCGCCAAGGCCACCGGTCAAGGCCAGAACGCCAGCCATCAGGGGCAACACTACCTGCGGCGTGGCCGCAGCCAGTTGCGCACCCCCAAGAAATCCCTGAAAGGCAAGCCATTCGCCAACGAAACCGCTGAAGAGCGGTAAGCCAGCAATCGACACACATCCGATCAGGAAAAGCAGAGCAGTTACCGGCATGCGTCTATGCAGTCCGCCCATCTCGTTCATGTTGAACGTGTGGGTGCGGTGGTGCACGGCGCCGCTGCCGAGAAACAGAAGGCTCTTGAATATGGCGTGGTTGAGACAATGAATGACGGCGGCCAGCAAAGCCAGCCCGCCCACAGCAGGCTCTCCAGCTTTCACGCAAATCAGAGAAGCCCCGATTCCGAGATAGATAATCCCGATGTTCTCGACACTCGAGTACGCCAGCAGGCGCTTCAAATCGGTCTCAAACATTGCGTACAGGATGCCGAGCACGCACGAGATCGCGCCCGCCCCCAGCACCAGATATCCGCCCCATTCCGGGCCGCCGCCCAGAAAATCAAAGACGAACCGCAGAAAGGCATACACTGCGGTTTTGAGCATGACGGCGGACATCAACGCAGAAACGGGAGTCGGAGCTATAGGATGGGCTTTGGGCAGCCAGAGATGCAGCGGGATAATTCCAGCCTTGGTTCCAAAGCCGATGAAAGCAAGCAGGAAAATCGCTGCCTTGAGCGAGCCGGGCAGCAGTGCTCCTGCGGCTCGGATGGACGCAAAGTCGAGTCCCGGAACGTAAGGAGAGAACAGGAGAAATGCTGAAATCACCAGCGCCGCACCTGCGTGCATCATCAGCAGGTAGATAAAGATGCTGCGCCGCCGTTCGCCGGAATCTCCCTCCAGGACGATCAGGGCGGTGGATAGCAGCGTCATCAGCTCCCATCCCAGGAAGAAGGCGAACACGCTTGCCCCGGTGACGACCAGCACCATGGAGAGCAAGAACAGCGGCAGAAGAACCCAGTAACATGTTCTTTGTGCATTCCCGTAATGGTTGCCGGTATAGGGAAGGGAATAGACCACTGCCGGAATAGAAACGGCACAAACAAGGAACAGGAAGAAGCCGCCCAGACGGTCAATGGAGAGCTGGAAGACAAACGGGCTGAACCGTGTGGCATCGAGCGTCAACGGTATTCCGCTCAACCACATGCCGATGGTTGCGGCTAAGCCTGACGCCAGCGCCATGACGGTAATGACTGCGGAAACGGCGTCGCCCCATGCAGCCGCAGGACGAAGTATGCGCAGGATGCCCGCCATCACCGGAGCGGCAAGAAGCAGGAGAAATAAAGCGGCGAAAACAATAAGCATGGGCGGTTATATTTCCCCGCGGCGTTTGCCGGTCTGATGCTGCATCACCGGCGCCTTCCTGCCGGGACCTCAAGCTGTGCCAGCATGTCCTGCACGCTGACCAGATGGTTGTTAAAGATCTCCCTGGCGACATCCAGCAGGCGGAAGACGGCCGTATCGCGAATGGAGTAATAGACGTTCTGCCCCTCTTTGCGGCCTGCCACGATGTTCCGGCTGCGCAATTGGGCCAGTTGCTGCGACACCGTGCTCTGCTCAACTTCAAGCTTTTCGCAAAGGTCGTTCACGCCGACTTCTCCATCTCTTAAGGCGTCAATAATGCGTATGCGCAGCGGATGGGCAAGCGCCTTGAAGAATTCTGTTTTGAAATTCGCCAGGTCGGTAGCATCTGCTCCAACCCGTTTCGGTCGCGCATGCGAAGACATGAATATTCAAATATTACGATATATCGAGAACTAAGTCACGCCTGCATTCCGCAAGTTGTGGGTTACCAAAGGAGGGTGTCCTTAGCCGACGGTCTGTTTCCTGTAGAGAGGGGAGATTTCTCTTAGACGGCCGACCGTCTCCGGGATAACGCTGATGGCGAACTCGATGTCTTCCCGGGTGGTCTGCTTGCCCAGGCTGATTCGAATGCTGGCCCGTGCGCGTTGCTGCGGCATCCCCATCGCCAGCAGGACGTGAGAAGGCTCAATCGCGCCAGAAGAGCACGCCGCCCCCGAGGAAACCGCGAGCCCCTTCAGGTCGAGAGCGATCACCAGGGCCTCGCCTTCGATATAGTCAAACCAGAGGTTCGTCGTGTTCGGCACGCGCTGGGCTCCTGCGCCGTTCACGCCCGCCGATTCCACCTGCTTCAGTACCTCTGTCTGCAGATAATCGCGCATCGCTGCCATCTCTGCCGGACCATCGCTCGCAAGCCACGCTTTAGCCAACTCAGCAGCCTTGCCCAGCCCAACAATCCCCGGCAGGTTCTCCGTGCCCGCCCGACGCTGCCGCTCATGGCTGCCGCCGTAGATCAGCGGCTGCAACAACGTACCTTTGCGGATGTAAGTCGCCCCGGTGCCCTGCGGCGCATGGATCTTGTGGCCGGAGATGGTCAGCGCGTCGCAGCCGAGCTTCTCCACGTCGATTGGCACCTTGCCCGCACCCTGCACCGCGTCCGTGTGAAAAAAGACGTCAGCCTCACGCGCGATCTGACCAATCTGCTCCAGCGGTTGCAGCACGCCGGTTTCGTTGTTCGCCATCATGATCGTGATCAGCCGCGTGTTGGGCCGCAGCGCCTTGCGTACATCGTCAGGATCGATTTCGCTCCTGCCGTTGACTGGAACGTAAGTCACCTCGCAACCCAGCTGCTCCAGCCGCTTGCAGCTCTTGAGCACCGCGCTATGCTCGATGGCGGAGGTGATCACGTGCTCGCCCTTGGTCACCAGGCCGAAGATCGCGGTGTTATCGCCTTCCGTGCCGCCACTGGTAAACACAATCTCTGCTGGCCGGGCATTCAGCAAAGCTGCCACCGACCCGCGCGCCTTCTCCACCGCCGCCCGCGCATGCTGCCCGTAGTGATGAATGGACGAGGCATTCCCAAACTCTTCAAGGTAGAAGGGCTTCATGGCCTCAAACACGTCCGGAAGCACCGGCGTGGTGGCGTTATTGTCGAGGTAAACGCGGCGCATAAGGGTATTTTACGCTGTTGCGTGTGTCTGTGGGTTGGCGGTGCAGGCGGCCAAAATTCCGCGAGATAATCTGCAAGGCCGGGAACTTTCCGCGTACTGGCGACATTACAGGTACAGAGCTGCCTGACAGGTGAACATGAAGAGCGACGAATCACTGATGCTGGATTTCCAGCGCGGATCACAAGAGGCGTTTGACGAGCTGTACGCACGCTACCGAGGGCCGCTGTTCGGGTTCTTCAGTCGACGGCTCGACGATCTTGCTCGCGCTGAAGATCTGGTGCAGGAGACGTTTGTGGCCGTGATTCGGGCCACTGCACGGTATGAACCACGGTCACTGTTGCGGACCTATCTGTATGGGATCGCGATGAACCTGCTGAGGGCCGAGCGGCGCAAGCCGGCAATGAATGAGCCTCAAGAAGGCATCGAGGATCGCGGAGCCGACACTGCTTTGGAGAAGGTATTGCAAGTGAAACAGGCGCTGGCCCAGCTGGAGGCTGGCGAGCGAGAGATCCTGATGTTGCGTGAATATGAGCAGCTGGAATACGCGGAAATCGCTGAACTGATGCGGCTGCCCATTAACACGGTGCGCTCAAGATTGTTCCGAGCCAGGATGTCGTTAAAGGAAGTCCTTGGGCGGGAAGTTCCAAGCGCGGCCAGGAAACACCAGAGTGATCGGCAGAAGGTGGGGGAGTGAAGAGCATGCAGACGCACGCGTTTGAGCCGGAACAGATCATGGCCTATCTTGATGGCGAGTCGGGGCCGCAGGAGTCTTATCAGATCGTTAATCACCTGGAGACCTGCGATCAGTGCCGCAGACTGGCTGAAGAGTTAAAGCAGATTTCACGGGAACTACAGGCGTGGGAAGTCGAGTCCTTCGAACAGGATTTCAATCGTGAGTTGTTGACGGATTCGGCGATAAAGGCCACCAATTTGGCGGAACTGAAAGCGAGTAAGTCTAAGGCGCGGATTTCTCTGCTCTGGAAAGTTGGTGCTTGGGCTGCGGTCGCATGCCTGCTATTAGCAGTCATAGTCCCGAACGCGTTGCGCAGCTCAAAATCCCAGTCGTTTGAGCCGTCAGCGTTGTGGCCGGCCAGTAGCCCGGCGGCGGGCAAGCAGGAATCTAACGAAATATATGGATATATCAGCTCTGCCACACCCGAATCCCGGAATGGAAGTGCGAATTTTCAGAACGGCGTTATTGCACCGAATCTGCAAAACCAGTCCCGGGGACTGCGTGAAAACACCGCTGAGAAAGAGACTGCTGCAGCTCCCAGCAATGCTCCCATGATCGTCAAAACCGCCGAGCTTTCGCTTGTGAGCCGAGACTTTGATGACACACGTAAACGGATTGACCAGATCATTTCGAAGTACGGAGGCTATCTGGGCCAGCTAAGCACTTCCGCGCCGAATGAAAGCGCGCGTTCGCTAAATGGAACTCTACGGGTGCCATCGCCAAAGCTGGTTGACGCCCTGGCGGAGTTGAAGTCGCTGGGGCGCGTAGAGACAGAGTCGCAAAAAGGAGAGGAAGTCACGCAGCAATACGTTGACCTTGAGGCTCGGCTGGCAAACTCCCGGAATACCGAAGCTCGCCTCACAGATATCCTCCGCAACCGCACCGGCAAACTTTCTGATGTGCTTGAAGTAGAAAAAGAACTGGATCGTGTGCGGGGTGAACTCGAGGAGATGGAAGCAGAAAGGAAATCTCTGCTCAAGCAGGTAGCATTCGCCTCCATCAGCATCTCGATACGGGAAGACTACCAATCGCAGCTCAAAGTGGTGCCTCCTTCCACCGGAACACGCTTTCGGCAGGCGGCCGTTTCCGGCTACAACCTGCTGGTGGATAGCCTGATCGAGGTCGCTCTATGGCTGCTTAACTGGTCGCCAACGCTACTGATCTGGGCCGTAATTCTGTTCTGGCCGGCGAAAATGGTTTGGGAGAAACTGCGAGTGCTGCATAACGAGAAATCCGAAGCCTAAAAAACAGTTCAGCCCCTGATCTCTCAGGGGCTGAGCGCAGCAACTGTTTGAGGGTCTTACCTACCGTTGCTCAATCGGAATGTAGCGGTTCGGGTATGCAGGTCCAATGTAGTCGGCCCGCGGACGGATCAGGCGATTGTCATCGAGTTGTTCGATCACATGCGCCGTCCAGCCGCTCACGCGGGAAACCGCAAAGATCGGGGTGAACTGGTCCACATCGATTCCCAGCGTCGTATACGTCGAAGCCGAGTAGAAATCAACGTTGGCGTTCAGACCCTTGTCGTTCTTGATGAACTTCTCGATCGCCGCCGACAGGTTGTACCACTTCGGGTCTTTGTCCTGGCCCAGGTCGTGCGACATGCGTCGCAGATGCGTGGCGCGCGGATCCTCCGTGTGATACACGCGATGCCCGAAGCCGGAGATTTTCTTTTTCGCCGCGAGCAGTCCTTTCACGTGCTCCACCGGGTCTGCGCCTTTCTTGTCGATCTCAAACAGCATCCGCATCACGGCTTCGTTGGCGCCGCCGTGCAGCGGGCCTTTCAACGCGCCGATCGCACCGGTAATCGCCGAATGCATGTCGGCCAGGGTGGCGGCAATCACGCGCGCCGCGAACGTCGAGGCATTGAGCTCATGGTCTGCATGCAGAATGAGCGCCACGTCGAGCGCCTTGGTCGCGGTCGGGGACGGTTTTTCGCCATTCAGAAGAAGCAGGAAGTTGCCGGCGTGGGAAAGCGTGGGATCAGACTCTACAATCGGCTTACCCTTACGAATCCGATCAAAGTTCGCCACTATGATTGCCAACTGCGAGGTCAGCCGGATCGCCTTGCGGATATTGGCATCATGGTCCATCGCTTCAGCCTCTTTGTCATAGGCAGAAAGCGCGGAGACCGCGGTACGGAGCACTTCCATCGGCTTGGCGGTCTTCGGAAGCGAGCGTAGCAGATCATTGATTGCTGGATCGATCTTTCTTTCCGCTGCCAGGCGCTGGTTCAGGTCGGCCAGTTCAGCCTTGGTCGGCAATTTGCCATACCAAAGCAGGTAGCAGACCTCTTCAAACGTTGAGTTTTCAGCCAGGTCGTGGATATCAATGCCGCGATACGCCAGAACACCGGCATCGCCGTCGATGTAACAGATGGATGAGCTGGCCGCAACTATGCCTTCAAGTCCCTTAGGAGTAACAGTGCTGGTTGACATGGTATTCCTTGTGCCGTTTTCCGTCTTCGCAGGTGCGGGAAGCGTTTCCGTGGGCAACATTTCTTTATACTCCAAAGTTTAAAGAGTTTCCAATCACCGGAGGGGGCCGTCGCGGGCCGCATCAGCATGAACAAAGGTGGGTTTCAGCCCGCTGGAATCCGGTGATCAGCG
Source organism: Candidatus Angelobacter sp. (assembly GCA_036258095.1). GTDB lineage: Bacteria > Acidobacteriota > Terriglobia > Terriglobales > Acidobacteriaceae > Angelobacter. The sequence continues at coordinate 11,048 of DATAEJ010000047.1, forward strand.
TATGTTCGATTTCTCACCTCGTCTGTGAGCCACGTCACTTTTCATTGTCATTGGATGACGAATGGATGTCCTTCGTAGCGAGGGGGATTGGGCCATAGACCGGAACGGACGACGTCGATTTGCAAAGGCCGGCGATCGCGTCGGGATTAGGGGCGTCGCCTACTTGGTCGCCTGCGCGATGGAGCGCGCTCTGGACCGTAATACCGGTAGTGCCCGGTAATCTTCCAGTCGAACAACACGTCTTCAATCTTGGGCCCGGCGCCGATGTTGTGTTCGATCATGTACCGTCTTGTCAGCAGAGCCTTCTGGTCAGTGACAATGCCAATGTGAGTAAGCCCATGGCCAAGGTCCCAGGTCACCAGGTCGCCGGGAAGGTAATCGTCCGCGCGATTGCTGGTCCGCAATAACTCGCCTTTACGAGCAAAGAAGACCCGCAGGTTTGGTACTCGGCGATGGTCAATGTTTGTGTCCGGAGCCGCCAGTCCCCAGATTGCCCTGCTCGGATATGCGCCAAAGTTCGCGGCCATATCCTCATGGACTTGTTTTTGCAGATCTACTCCGACGGCGCGATAGGCGCGAATGATCTCGTCAGTGCAGACCCCGGTGTCGGGCGGCACATCCCCGCCGGGGTAGGGAATCCGTACGTACCCGGGATCGTAGCGAACCACGTGCTCCGTCCTCTCGACGGCGGCAGCCACGAGGTTGCGCAGAAAGGCAGCGGGCTGGGTGCCATCCTGGGCATCCCCCAGGCAAGAAGAGATCAGGAGGAAGGCAACAGCTAGACTGGACAAAGCAGCGATTGGTTTGAATTTCAAAATGACTCCGCTGTCCACGTCGCTGTGCAAACGACGTGTCGCCATTAACAAAGCCAGAGGTCCGTCCCAGAGTCAATGACAAAGAATTTCAACCGTGGCTGGCGATCCTGGGGCTGCTGTGGGTCAGTGTTTGGCTGAGGCGCGGCGCGGGAAAGGAATGGAATAGGAGAAGAACAGGGCGTGTGCGTCCATGCCCGGATTTTCGTGAGCCGTGTAGCCATTGGACATGTGCAAGTAGCCGTACCCGGCGGAAAGATCGTCGCCATTGTGGATGGAAAACCTCAGCCCTACCCTGCCTTCGCCGGTGAAGTTGAACTGCGCTGCCCGCGCGCTCATCACGTTGCGATTGAAATAGAGCAAGCCGCCGTCAAACTCGACAAATGGCTGCCATCGGTGACGAGGAAGAAAGCTTACCACCAGCCCGGCCGGCTTCGCTCCGAGCCCGAAGCTCCGGCGCGTTTCAGTAGCCGGCGGAACATTCTTTAATGCCTGAGTATCAGTGCCAGTCAGGAACGGCTCGCGCAAGATCGCCAGAGGCACAATGGCTGTCTTAAAGTCCAGCACAACAGCGCTGCGCCGCATAAATGTACGGCGGTACGCGACCTCAAAATCAGTCAGTTTGCGGTCTCGAGTTACTCCTTGAAGGTCTCCATTGGCCAGGGTGCCCAGCCCTTCAAACTGCAGGTGGCTTGGATTGTCTCGTTGACGCGAGCTTTGAGCATAAGCCGGCCAGAGCCAGCAAAAAGCACCCAAACAACAATACAAAAACATCCTGGCTGACGCGGCAGTCATAAATGCACGGGGCGGTTGTTTCTTGGATGCCTAAGACCGGCTCTGCGCTATTTGCTTGCAACTCAGTCGCCTTGCGATATACTTAGGCCGCCTTCTGCCGTAGCCATCCTGCCTTTGCGGTCGAAGGTTTTTCTTAGCTCCTAAAATATCGCAATACGATGTGTAATTGGTCCCGCTGGATGCGGTCCGCGGTTGCCGGCCATAAATATATCGTATTGCGATATATAATCAAAATTGGAGACCCGCGATGAGTGCAAATGGCCGTAACTGGGTCAGCCTGGTGCCCTACGGGATCAACCAGCAGCACCCCAACAACTACAAAGACATTGTCGACGCCATGTGGGAGAACCGCGATAACCTGAGTTACGCTTGGCGGCTGCTGCGCGACGGCTGCTGTGACGGATGTTCCCTTGGCACCACCGGCATGCGCGACTGGACCATGAAAGGGGTCCACCTCTGTGCCGTTCGTCTTTCCATGCTGCGCTTCAATACCGCTCCCGCCATGGACTGGCATCTTCTGGAAGACGTTGAACCGTTGAAATCGAAGACGGAGAAGCAACTGCGCAAATTGGGCCGGCTCGCCGTGCCCATGGTCCGCTACAAGGGCGATAAAGGCTTCCGTCGCACGAGCTGGGACGATGCCATGCAGATCATTGCGGACCGAGTGCGCACCACAGATCCCAAACGGATTGGATGGTATCTCACCTCGCGCGGCCTGACCAATGAAGCGTATTACGCGCACGCGAAGGTTGCTCGGTTTGTGGGCACGAACCATGTGGATACCAGTGCTCGCATCTGCCATGCCCCGAGCACAGCGGGACTTGGCGCCACAGTAGGATGTGCCGCCACAACCTGCTCTTACTCTGACTGGATCGGCGCGGACCTGATCGTTTTCGTAGGCGCCAATCCCGCGAATAACCAGCCCGTGACTACCAAGTACCTCTATTACGCGAAGAAAGCAGGCACGAAGGTTTTCGTCGTGAACCCGTATCAGGAACCGGGAATGGAACGCTACTGGGTGCCATCCGTCACGGAGAGCGCTCTCTTTGGGACGCGCATCGCGGACGATTTCTTTCAGGTCCACGTGGGCGGCGATGTCGCGTTTTTCTATGGCGTCTTGAAACACCTGGTCGAGAACGACTGGCTTGATCGCGACTTCATCGCCAAACGCACGGCCGGCTGGCCCGAACTGGAAGCACGTGTGAAGTCGCTGCAGTGGCCTGAACTGGAGAAGAGCTCCGGCCAGACTCGGGCCGACATGCTGCGTTTTGCTGAAACCTTCGGCAAAGCTCGCCACGCCATCATCGTCTGGAGCATGGGCATCACCCAGCACCGCTACGGCACTGACAACGTGAAGGCCATCGTCAATCTGCAACTGGCGAAAGGGAACATCGGGCGTCCGCACACCGGACTCATGCCCATTCGCGGGCACAGCGGAGTGCAGGGCGGGGCAGAGATGGGCGGAATGCCGGGCGCTTACGTCATGGGCTTCCCGGTCTCGGAGGAAAACGCCAAAAAGTTCGGCTCGCGCGACGTATGGGGTTTCGAACCGCCGACATGGAAGGGTCTCAGCGCCGCGCACATGGTGCTGGCAGCCGAACGCGGCGAAATCGACATCTTGTGGCAGAGCGGCGGCAACTTCAAGCAGACGCTGCCTGAACCCGATCTGGTGGAACGCGCCCTCGGTCGAATCAAACTTCGCGTTCACCAGGACATCGTGGTCAATCCCACCATGCTCGTCGATTCGCCGGATACGGTCGTGCTTCTGCCTACCCGCACGCGTTATGAGCAGCGTGGAGGCGGAACGGAGACTAGCACGGAGCGCCGGATTATCTTCAGTCCGGAAATTCCCGGAGGGCCTGACATCCCTGAGGCTCGCGATGAATGGGAGATTCCTGTGCTGCTTGCCCGCAAACTCGATGCGGCGCGCTCCGCCTTGTTCTTCCCCTGGGACAGCACACAGGACATTCGCAACGAGATTGACCGTGTATGCCCGACCTATAAGGGGATCGCTGAGTTGAAAAAAAAGGGCGACAACTTCCAGTACGGCGGTGCGCGACTGCTGGTCGATCGCTGTCTTACTCCGGATGGTCTCGGCCATTTCAGTGCCATGGAATTGCCGGAAGAGCGAGTCCCTCATGGACAGTTCCTGCTCTCTACGCGCAGAGGGAAGCAGTTCAACAGCATTATCAACGCCGAACTTGACCCCATTACGGGCGCCCGTCGCGATGACATTCTCATGGCGCGCGAAGACGCCGAGCGGCTTGGCCTGAAGCAGGGCGATGCGATCACACTGCGCAACGAACTCGGCCAGTTCCGCGGGCGCGTTCGCATCGATCGTGTGAAGCCGGGTTCATTGCAGGCCCACTGGCCGGAAATCAATGTGCTGGTTCCCGCGGGAAGACTCGATCCCAGCGGCGTGCCGGATTACAACGCCACGGTCGAGGTCATTGCAGCTACGGCGACGCTCGGCCAACCCGAGTCCCGGCTGGAGCAGACGGCTTAATCCCTTTCGCGCCGGTTCGAAAGGGAAGACTGTTGTTTTTAATATATCGCAGAACGATGTACAGCAAGCGGTTGCACCTGATGTCAAGCAGGAACAATGCCACTTTCGAAGAGGTGAAATATGGCTTCAGATAATCTGCCGAACCGTTGGGGAATTGCCACGGCGGCAGTCTTCATGCAAATCTGCCTGGGCGCTGTGTACGGTTGGAGCGTCTTCAAAATCCCCCTGATGAAAGCAAACGGATGGTCGGAAACCTCCGTTCAGCTGAACTTCACACTCGCCATCCTGTTCCTGGGCGTGGGAACGGTGATCGGCGGCCTGTGGCAGGACCGCGTAGGTCCTCGCAAGGTCGCTACCGTAGCCGGTGTGCTGTACGGAATAGGCTATCTGGTGGCGTCTTGGGGCGCGGGCCAGCACTCGCTGAGCACCATCTATGCCGGTTATGGCGTGCTCAGCGGCATCGGAATGGGCATGGGCTACATCACGCCTGTGGCCACACTGGTGAAGTGGTTTCCGGATAAACGTGGCCTGATGACCGGCGTGGCCGTGTGCGGATACGGCGCAGGCGCGCTGATCATGGCCCCCGTGGCGGCGCCGCTGGTTCAGTCGCGCGGGATTCCATTCACCTTTGCCGCACTTGGTGTGGTGTATTTGCTCGTTGTGATCGTGGCAGCACAGTTCTATGCCAATCCGCCGCAGGGATGGCGTCCTGCCGGATGGCAGCCGACCAGCGCCGTTGCCAAGGCGGCCAGTTCGTACGACTTCACCGTGAGTGAAGCTGCGGGCACGTGGCAGTTCTACCTGCTCTGGATGATGCTCTTCCTCAACGTCTCTGCGGGAATCATGATCATCAGCCAGGCGTCGCCGATGGCGCAGTCGAGAGAGTTCGTCGGCATGACGGCGCTTCAGGCGGCCAGCATGGTCGGCCTGATCTCGATCTTTAACGGCCTTGGCCGCGTCTTCTGGGCCTGGATTTCAGACATGATCGGTCGCGCCCGCGTTTACTTCCTGCTCTATGCGATCCAGGCGGTGGTTTTCTTCATGTTGCCGCGCATTCACAACGCGACAATGTTCAGCGTAGCTTTCGCTGTCATCGGTCTATGCTACGGCGGCGGATTCGGCACCATGCCGTCATTCACGGCTGATTTCTTTGGCGCAAAGTATATGGGAGGTATCTACGGCTGGATCCTGCTGGCGTGGGGCGCGGCGGCCATTCCATCGCCGATCATGATTGCGCGCCTGCACCAGCAGACCGGCACGTTCTCGACGTCGGTATATATCATCGCCGGCGTTATGGCATGCTCACTCGTTTTGCCGCTGGTTGCGCGTCGTCCCAACCGTGACGCCAAGGCACTCGGCGTCCGTTCAGGTATGGCTCAGGCAAGTTAAAAGGGGAAAGACTCTCGTTGCTTATTTGGGGCAGGCTGTACGGAGCTTGCCCCTTTTTTAGAGTAGCTTTGGAATATGGCCCCAGAGCGGCGAATCGGGAGGGATCTCACGTTCGCGGTTTCTCAACGACAAACCAGGGTATCACTCAATTGGAGGGAAGAATGAAAGCGATTCGCCGTCGACCACGGCGAGGGCGCCTTTCTGTCCCAACGTGTACCTCACGCCTTCATATTTTGCGCTGACCGCACGGCAAGGATCCGAGTCGCCCAAACGGAATTGCCAAATCGCTCCTTGATGATTCGAGTGGCCATTACCGAACGAATCCGTCTTGCGGTGAAAGACTTGAGCGGCAAGGAAGCCATCTCCTCCCTGAACAGAGTCAATGGCCTGGGATGTTTCCACCCTGAATGAGTGCAACACCTTCCCTGAGCTATCGATGACGCGAGCCTTAAACCCACAGGAAACCTCCGCGACGTTGCCGGACGGCAGGGCACGGAAGGTATACAAATGCGCGCAGTATGGGTCATCCTGCAACAAAGGATGCCAGTTGCCGTCCAGACTCACGGACGCATATTCGTCGCGGGTCGACTGCGTTTTGGAGATCAGAAAGTCATCCCCGGCGGACCAGAACGCCAGGAATGACACGGGTATAGTCCTGAGAAGCTCGAGATTGCTGGCATCGAGCATTTGAACCTCGATGCGATCCTTGTCCCCGGACTCAAAAACGAGCTTGTGCGCCAGAAACACGAAAGAGCCCGAAGGCGAAACTCTGACTTGCCACTCCTCACGGTTTCCGCGGTCGCCAGATGGAAGGAGTCGGGTTGCCAGTCGCTCAAAGTCGGGTGAGTAGAGGTACAGCGTATTTCCCGTGCGCACCAGGAACTTAGCCTCGGTTGTGGGAAGCACGGACGCCTGCTCAGCGTTCGTGGGCAGCTCCAGATGATGGATTTCACGCCCACTCTCCACGTCAAGGATGACGATCCGCAACTGAAATGATCCGGCGCCGCCGCTTTCAGAACGCGCCTGAAGCGCAGGAACCTGCTCCGATCGAACTACCTGGTATACAGCAAGTCGGGTCGATGAGAGAAAAGCTACTCCCTGCTGTTGGGTCCACGTCTTCGTGTCGAAGTTGTCAAACCGCCGGAGACCGAGATCTCGAGTGACATTCTTCGTCCATTGCGGAACGGTTGCGGAACCGCCGTCCGGTGCAGCAGGAACAAAGAGCGAGACGAGAGTAAAAGCAAAAACTAAAATCAACGGAATATCCCTGCCGGATGATATCTGTTGATGAGGGCTCAAGTCACTGGCGATCTGTGTTGTTTGGCTCGGATAGATGCATTAGTTGAGACGCATAGATGCCTTATTCTGGCCTCGTAAAGAGGCGGCGTCCGGGTTAAGACGGTAGGATGCTGCCTAACTCGCAGGATTCGTGCGCGACGAGATGCTGAGTCGCTGTTGTGCGGCTGTGTAGAGTTGAAAATTGCAGTAGCTGCCAATAATTTTTCCATCTAGTTGACCTTCGTCAACGACGCATCCGCGGCCGCACGCAACAATAGAGTCACCCTGCAATGGCAGCTTGACGCTGCAAAAGGCACTCGAGGGACAGCCCTGTCACTGTCCCTCATTGTGCTCTGTAAGAACAATTCTCGTTTGCATACTGGCGCGCCAGAGTTGTCCGGACGCGAAAATAGTCCTGGTCTCATCCTTCACGGAGGTCCGTGGCGGCTCACAGCGGATCCTGACGGTTTCATGCATAAGCAAGCTCCGGAAACATGGCGAAGGCCGTCGGTATGGCTGCAGCATTTCGCGCGCAGAGCGGAAACAGCTAACCCACAGACCGATGGAGTACTTGAATTCATAAAACTCGGGGCGGTACAGGAGCAGGCTGCGCTCCTGTGCTCCGAGACGCCGCGCCTGGGGGGACCCGGACCTCATTTCCCCAGCGCGGCGTTTTTTGACCTCTGGCTATCCATCGCAGTGGTGCTGGTCGCCTGCGCGCTTATGTGGCAGGTACCTGCACGATTGCTGAAATCGTTCCGATTACGTTGCTCTTAGCATCGCGCACACCGATCTTCAGTCCGAACTTGCCTGGCGGTAGTTGAATTGTCTGCTTAACGCGCAGGCCTCGCTGCCGGATCGTTGCCAGAACCTCCGGTTTGGGATCGTCCAGTGCCACGGTTTCTGACTGGTTCCCGGCGACTTTGCCATGTTCATCAAAAGCACGCACGATGAAATCCAGCTTGGCGTGCTTTTCATCGTCGAATGAAATCGAGTGTGGCTCAACGCTGTATTGGATGGTCACCGGCTCCCCGGCCTTTGCGGGTGCCTGAACGCTCGCCAGGAATGGTAATCCGGTCAGCGCCGGCGTTCCCGGGGTAAGCGCGCTCAGGAATTCCACGCGCGCCTCGTCTTCATTGATCTTTTTCATCAATGCCACGTCAGCAGCGTAATAGCCCTTACGGCTGCGCACGTGGAGGCCGGATTTCGCTACTTTCACGGAAATTTTATGAAATTTTCCGTCCCACTTCGTGTTTTCCGGATAGTAGCCAAGCGTATAGTAAGTGGACCCATCCGCCACGGAACGCTCCAGAGCGGCTTGGATATCGTTGGAATTGAAGTAAGCAAGCCCGCCGGTCTCCTCCGCCAGCGCTTTTTCCGCATCGTGGATGTCATTTTCCACACCGGCTCGCCGCGATAATTCATCCTGGGCTGGTCCCCCGCGCCGCTGACTGCCTGTTGCGTCGCGTCCGGAGCTCGCGGCGCCTGGAGAAGCATCCACCAACCCGCGGACGTCTACCGTGTAAAGAACTACCTGGGCATCGGCAAGCGAATTGGTTGCCACGCTGATCTGTCCGGCGTAGTTACGTTGCGCGTCGAAACCGACTTTAGAGCTCTGGTCCGGGACAATGGACATTGGAAAAGCTCCCGAAAGCCAGATAAGGTTCTTGCGTCCCGGATAACCAGCCATGATCTGCGCGATTTTGTTGAGTGCAGCCATCGTAATGGCTACGCGCTGGTCGGTCTCCCTGGAGAGCTGTTCTGTTTCAAACTCGCGCAGTCGCTGGATCATTCCTGGCGTCATCGACATCGCGGCAGTATCGCCAAAATCGCGGATGAACAGGTCGTCCGGGCCCGCTTCCGGATCTCCGTTCACCGCTGCCGTTGAAGTGGAAATAGTCGTTTTCGCCACTGCCGCTCGCAAGGCCTCTGGGTCATCGGTGAAATCCTGCAATACGCTCAGGTTGCGCCCAAGCAGGTAGATCGCGATGTTTCGCCGCGGCCCAAGTTTCTTCAGGTAGGTCAAAAGCTGGCGGCGCATGCGACTTTGGTCCGCACTCGGCGTGTTCACTCCGTCCACCAAAAGCACCGTTGGCGGGCCGCTGACGCTGCCAGGGTCCGGAATGTTCGTGTACGTGCCCGGTCCAAGTTGACGTTTGGGAGCGGTCGCGGTCTCCCGGGTCACGAGCTGATCCATCCGAAAAATGCGCAACTTCTGCGGGGCACCGTTATCCGTGACCTGAAAATCTTCCGGCTTCAGATTCAGGACAGGTTTGCCGGAACGATCTGTCACAACCGTATCCACCAATACCAGCCGGGTCTTCACTTTCAGGACCGGCGCTGGAATAGTGATTGGCCCCGACTGCTGGAGCGAAGTTGATGACGCCTTCGCGCCATCGGCAGCAGGCTTGCTCTCCTGCTGACTGGGGCTTGAGGCGGGCGATGTTTGCGCCCAATCGATTGCCTTAAGCCCGACAACAACAGGCACGCACAAGAGAAGCAACAGCAGTCGCCCGGACAAACGATATTTGTTCACATTAGCTCCCAGAACACACACTTAAGAACGCAATGCAACAGGAAAGTTGCAGGATTTGGATTTTATCGTCATCCTCAGGGCCCCCATCACTCAGCCCCGCATCTCTGACGTAAGTGGCACAATCGCAAGCCGACCACGTGAGATCCCGGTGCATTTAGCGCAATGCCTCCGTCGGACTTACGTTCGTAGTCCTGCGTGCCGGCAGATAGCTCGCCACTGCGGCAATCAGCAGCAATCCGAGCGGAACCACAAAGAATGTGGCCAGGTCAGAAACATCCGTTTTGAAGAGCACTCCTGCGAGCGTGGCTTTCATCACGAGTGCCGCAACGATAGCCAGCACCAATCCAATGCCGACCCCTGCAAGCGCCAGCCGCACCCCTTGCCTCACCACAAGTCTTACGATGTCATCGCGGTCAGCACCCAGTGCCAGCCTGATGCCAAGCTCCTGGCGACGTTGCGCGACGGAATAAGCCAGAACGCCGTAAATCCCCACGATTGCCAACACGAGCGTGAGCGCCGCGAAGCCACCGATCAGGAGAGTGAATGACCGTGGCTGTGCCCGCGATGCATCCATCAATTCATCCACCGTCTGTACGGCATTGATGGGCTGATCAGGATCGATGGCTTCCACCTGGGCACGCAATGACGCCACCATGCCGTGCGGATCATTGGCAGTGCGCACGATAAGGTTCATGTTGCCCCAGGGAATTTGTGCGAAGGGAAAATAGAGCTGCGGCTGCGGATCGAGCGCAACTCCGCGGTTCTTGACATCGGCAGCCACGCCCACAATTTCTGAAGCGGCGGGGCCACGACCCATGATGAGGTGCCGGCCTACGGGGTTCTGATTGGGCCAGTACCTCCGTGCCAGCGTCTCATTGATGATCACAACCTTGGGAGCTTGAGCGTTGTCGGCGTCAGTGAATTCGCGGCCGAGTTTCAGCGGGACGCGCAACGTCTTGAACCACGCCGGGCTGATCGCTTCGATGTCAATGAATGGCCGCTGTGCCAGCGGAACTTCCGGTTGGCCTTCAGGCAGTATGGGCGTAATGCGCTTCCAACTCAGCGGAAGCGCCGCGGAAATTGCCGCGCCGCGGACACCGGGCAGCGTTGAAACCCGCCGTAGCAGGTCATCAAAGAACATGGTCTGCTGTTCGGGTTTCGAGTATTTCACGCTGGGCAGGTTCACGTTCATGGTGATCACATTGTGCGCGTCCAGGCCCGGATCCACACGGAGCAGCCGCTCAAAACTGCGTATCAGCAATCCGGCGCCGATCAGCAGCAGGACGCACAACCCTACCTGAAACACCACCAGCATTCCGCGCAGTCGAACTCGCGCCGGACCACCGCTCGCACCACGACTCTCATCCCGCAAGGTCTCGTTCACGTTCGTTCCGGCGAGCTGCAGGGCGGGAAAAAGACCGAAGATGATTCCCGTAAATATCGAAACGAAGATCGTGAAGAGCAGTACGCGGCCGTCGATGGAAACAGGAATCCCCTGCGGAAGGCTGTTAGCGCCCCATGTGGTCAGTGCGCGTGTCGCCGCCCAGCTGAGACCCAGTCCAATCGCGCCCGCAATGAGCGCCAGCATCACGCTTTCTGTGATCAGTTGATTCACGATCGCTGTCCGCGGCGCCCCCAGTGCTGCACGAACGGCAATTTCTTTGCGTCGCGCTACAGCCCGCGAAAGCAGCAGGCTGGCCACATTGGCGCAGGCAATCGCCAGTACCAGAACCACCGCGCAAGTCAGCACGATCAGCCGCGTTCGTACATTCGCTACCAGCGAGTCCTGGAGGTTATCGATGGCTGCATACCGGTTCGGATCAGCATCCGGAGCCGTGGGATTCTCCTTTCGATATTGCTCGTGCAACACCGATAGCTCTGCCAGAGCCTGCCGGCGGCTGACGCCTTGTCGCAACCTTCCATACATCGAAAGATAGCCCACGCCCATGCGCAACCTTTGCGGCGTAAATAGGGAATATTCGAAGTAACGTGGGATCCACACCTCTGCTGGTCCAACAAACGGGAACTGCACATCGGGCGGCAGCACGCCGATGATGGTGTAAGGCGTTGTATCCAGGGTGAGCGTCTGGCCGGCTACGTTCGTATCGCCGCCAAAGCGGCTGTGCCAGAGCGAATCAGTGATCATCGCAACCGGCTTGCCTTCAGGCCGGCCTTCTTCCGCCAAAAAGCTCCTTCCAAGCTTCGGCTTTACGCCAAGCAGCTCAAAAAACTCGGGTGACACGCGGCCAATGGCCACCTGCGCCGGCTCGCCGCGGCCGGTCAGATTCAGGTTGTCGAGCGCCGCCACTGCCGTTGACGAGAAAGATTTGTTGCGTTCGCGGACAAGATCACTCCACCCCAGCGTGCAGCACCCGCTCTGCCCATCTTTCTGCCGGACATCCAGCGCCACTAGCTCCTGCGGATTTTCGTAGGGCAGCGGCTTAAGAAGCATGGCACTGGTGACCGTAAAAACCGCCGTATTGCCGCCAATTCCCAGGGCAAGGGTAATGATGGCCGCCAGAGCAAACCCGGGATTCTTGCGCAACATGCGCAAGCCATACCGAACGTCCTGGAGAAGGGAAGACATCGGTTAAGTTTATAAGACCCCCTGTGATTCAGATACTCCGATATCCCGATATTCCGTTACGCCGATATCACGGTTGCCGGTCCTTCCTTAAATACAAATACAGCCGGTTTCCCGGGCGCAGGTCGTGTGAACTGATGAGCCGGTATTTGTCTCCCAGCTCGCGGTTTACCTCGTCAACCTGGGTCTGGTGGGCGATTATGATTGGTTCCTTGCTCGTGTCCACACACCCGGATGTACTATTCGACGTTGTGTCGTTCGTGGGGCACAGTGGTATCACTTTGCCCCAAAAACCGGTGTTCGGATAAAAGCGCAAGTACCACGGCAACGGCCAGTGCTCGGTCGCCATTACAGTGATCCCAATGTTCCTACCGTCCGGCGAGCCCGCTGCAATCTTCTCAATCTCATTCACCAGGTTCAGCAGATCGCGATACGAATGCGCATAGCTGTATGGCTCCGTGGAATCGTCATATCGTTCAAAGCTGAGTTCGACGGCCTGGTACAGTCCCAGCCCCGTCGCAGCTGTGAGGATCAACGCGGCAATCACCGGCGACCCGCGACGCGCAAAGATCTGCTCCAGCAGATAGCCCGACATTAGAAGGAAGGGCAGCACAATGCTCAGCAGCAGCCACGGCGTCTTGTAGGGAACAAGGCAATAGGCCGACAGGATTCCCATGGACCAGAAAGCGGTGAACACTGCAAACCGGCTGCGCACCTGCGCCAGCGCGACGATAATTCCAGCTGCTCCCAGCAGCAAGGCCCCCGCTTCGGCCCGAAAAAGCCAGTTGATGTCTTGCGTCCACGGATAAACATTCGCGTTTCCGCTGGTTTTGGTCCAGTAACCATACGTCTTGATCGAATCAAGCAGGCCCTGCGGGAAGTTGGTGAAGAACGACGAATAAAAGAGGACCCAGAGCACAACGAAGACGATGGCCGCCGTGGCATAGAGCGTACGCGGGCTCTCCTCGGCTTGCGCGACGGGAATCTCCAGTTGCGGATCCGGCCGCTGTTTCAACACGCGCTCAGCAATTCTCAGATAGTACTTCGTGCATGGTATGGCAATCAGCCATACGGCAAGCGTGATGATCCAGGTTTCTTTCGTCGCTCCCAGCATCGCGAGCGAACTCGCGGCCAGGTACAAATACTTGGATTTTCCTGTTTCCCGAAACTTCAGCCATGCCACCACTGTCCCGAGGGTAAAAAACACAAACAGGATTTCGTGGATGAAGTAACGCGAGAAAAACATCATTCCGGATGAAACTGTTGCCAGTAGCGCCGCCGACCACGCGCCAAACGTTCCCAGGTAACGGCGGAGGCAGAGTATCAGCCAGATTACGCCAATACCGAAAATCGCCGTAACCAGCCGAACCGCAAACGTACTCAGTCCATACTTGCCGTAAACGAAAGCGTTCAGCGTGGTCGTGACCAGGCCGGCATAGTAGAGGGTCGGACCGTGATAGTTCGCTGGATCGTAGTGGTATGACCCCGTCCGGAAAAGATTGGTCATGAACATCCCGTTCACGCCCTCGTCGTGATGCAGGACCTTGGCAGAAAGCTCAAACAACCGCAAGAAAGCTGCGGAGAGCAGCAACGCGGCGCAGCTCACCTGCCATAAGGTAAACCTTCCCCAGCGGCGCTCACCCATCGGCGTCACGCTGCGTCTCTGCCGTTGCGGAGCTTTGCGCTTTGTTGTTCCCTTGACTTGCGCCTGAGCCATTGCGGCCATATTAAATCAGCCGCCTAATCCTGGAGACTTGTTGCCACTTCAATCAGGTCATCGCTCACGCGCCGGTTTCTCGAAATGGCGTCGGCAATCGGCACTGATTGAATGTCGTTCCCTTTGAGCGCGACCATGCAGCCGAATTTGCCCTGATGCACCAGGTCAATCGCGCCTACGCCATAGCGTGTGGCCAGCATGCGATCGAATGCGGTCGGCGGTCCACCTCTTTGTGTGTGCCCCAGCACCACCGCCCTGGTCTCGAAACCGGTGCGCTTCTCAATCTCGGCTGCCAGCACATTGCCAATGCCGCCCAGCCGCACGTGTCCGAACTCGTCCGGCTTGCGTCGTTCCACAATCGTTTCGTCGGAAATTTTGGCGCCTTCCGCCACCACCACAATGCTGAAGTAACTGCCGCGATCATGGCGCCTCTTCAGCCGGTCGGCCACTTCATCCAGGTCGATTGGCCGTTCCGGCAGCAGGATCGCGTCTGCTCCCCCGGAGATCCCGCTATACAGGGCGATCCAGCCCGAGTCACGGCCCATAACTTCTACGACAATCACGCGGTTGTGGGCCTCAGCCGTGGTATGCACGCGGTCGATTGCTTCCGTCGCGATACTTACTGCCGTGTCAAACCCGAAACAAAGGTCGGTTCCCGCCAGATCGTTATCAATCGTCTTTGGTACGGCTACAACCTTGAATCCTTTTTCGTGCAGCTTCTGTGAAACCGATTGCGTGTCGTCGCCGCCCAATGCAATTAAGGCTTCCACACCCGCGCTCTTCAGGTTTGCGATGCAGCTTTCAATGCCGCCTTCGCGCTTCGCCGGATTGGTGCGCGAGGTGCGCAGAATCGTGCCACCCCGGGGCAGGATGCCGGCGACGGCTTTCAGGTCGAGCGGTATGGTCATGCCGTTCAGGACGCCGCGCCAGCCTTCCAGGAAACCGACGAATTCATCGTTGTAGTGAAAAATGCCCTTGCGAACAATTGCGCGAATAACTGCGTTCAGGCCGGGGCAGTCGCCCCCGCCGGTAAGAATGCCGATCTTCATCGAACTGCCCTTTCTTCCTCAATGCTATATAAACGGTAGTCGCCTGCCTGTGCCACCAGGTGGTGCCGTCCCCAGAAATCCGCGTTCACTGTCAAAGTGTTCTGCTCCTGTGGTCCTATCAATACATAGTTCACACCGTATCGCTGCAACAAAGCGTCTGCCTGGGGCTTGCCTGCATAGATGTCGCGAATATCAGACTCGCGCTGCTGGTAATTCAATCCCCGCGACCACATCCATCCCGGGTATCCCATCACTGACGGCCTTCCCGTGAGAAACACCGGTGTGTTGTATTCCGGAGCATTCAGGATCACCGACCTTGGTTGGGTCTTCTCTTCAATCATTTTGGCTGCTGCCACTGCATGGATGTTGAACTCTTCCTGCGGCGATGCCTCCGTTATCACCCGGATTACGTCGAAGCCGCCGGAGAGCAGCATGGCCGCCAGAACTGCTACCGCAACCCATCGCCATGCCCAGCGCCGGGAAATCTCTGTCGCCAGAAACCACGCCACCAGCGGAATGGATGCCACATACCAATAAATAAGCACCTTGATGTTGTCCCATATCCAGGGCGAGACCTTGAACAGGTTGGGTCCAATGAAGCACAGCAGGAATGGCGCATAAAACAGCAGGAGCTTTCGCGACGGCGTGTACTCATCCGTGCGCCAGATCAGGCTCAACACCAGCACTGGAAGGAAAAGCCCTGCGTTCACAAACCAGAACCACACCGGATTCATCATGCCGTGGTCCCAACCGGGCTGCCAGGCAAAAAACTGGCTGGTTCGAATGGTTCCCGCGCCTGCCAGCCACAACACTTGTGGCAGGGCCAGGATCACCGCAGCGGCAAAGAAATAAATCCAGCTGCGTAAGTGCCGCCGAAAGATCACGGCAAGGCAAGCGCCTGTGATCATCACGACCAGAAATGTGTGGGTGTGAACCAGCGGCAGCAGGCCCGCGAGGATTCCGGCTGCGACCATGCGAAGCTGTGATGCTTTTGCCTCCGGCTGAGCTTCGCTGCCGTCCACCACCTTCCACCACTGGCAAAACACCACCAGCGCCAGCGCCATTCCGAACAGGATGCTGCGTTGCGGTACCAGCAGCGTGGTAATTGTGTTTCCCCAGCGAAGGTTTGGCCCAAAGTTGATCGTGTAATCGTGTGTCAGATGTCCCAGCAGCGGGATGATTCCGCTTTCGCTGTTTCGGACTTCATCGAAAATGAACGTCCAGCCCAACCCACCGCTCAGCAGCAGCAGCGCGGGTGCGATCACCCCGGCTGTTTTGTTGCCGGTCAATAGCAACGTCCAGTAATGGAGCAGTCCAACCAGCGCCAGTGCCAGGGTCATGTTCTGCAGCCAGAACGCACTTGTGATTCCCGCACCCGATTTGACCAGCATCGCTGTCAGGAAATCGCACTGAAAGGGATAGGCAAATCGCACGCCTGAATATGTCGGGTCCTGGGGCGGCAGGTTCTTGCCGTCAACGAAGCTGGAAGTCGCCTGCAGATGTAATGGCAGGTCGCCCAGGTTATTGACCACAGCGGTGTACAAGCCGTTCTGGTTCTGGTAAACCGCGCGCGAGAAGACCACGCCCAGCAACAGAATGATCGCAAGGTAATACGCAAAGTATCCCACCGTTCGCCACTCAGGACGCGTCACCGCCTTCTGTACTATTTCTCGGGCGGCCGCAATCTGCTCAGCGACTTGCCCTCGGAGCCCCGGACTTCGCAGGAAGATTAGCGGCGCCGCCATCACCAGTGCAGAAAGCGCGAGGCTCAGCCCTCCAAGCCCGAATAGCAGCGACAGAAGAAATCCGCTCGTTGACCACAGCGCCAGGCCTATCGCCGCACCCATGCACAGCCGCGCAGCGGGCGGGCAATCGCGGTCAAAGAGGAAGGTAAGCAGGCTGCCGCTCAAAATCGCAAGCAGGAGCAACAGGACGGCCGCAATCATCGGCTTTCCCCTGTGACTTCTATTACTGAGGCAGGCATGCCGAATTCCTGTTGTATAGTGAGGCGATGCGTGCTCTCCTTCTCAACATTTTTCTTTTTTGCTGCGTGGTCGCCGCTCCGCTCGTGGGGCAATCGCCCGCCATTTCGCCGGTAACTCCGCCTGAAACTCCTCCAGCCCTCGAACTTCAGGACCTCAAAGGCGGCAAGCATACTCTCGAGCAATACAAAGGCAAGGTAGTTCTGCTCAATTTCTGGGCCACATGGTGCGTCCCCTGCGCAACGGAAATGCCCATGCTCAACGAAATGCAGAAGCACTATAAGGACAAGTTGCTTATTATTGCCGCCTCCATCGACGATCCTCTGGACTACCCCAAACTCCAGCCCTTCCTTCATAAGCACAACGCTGACGATCTCACCGTGATGACTGGCGCCTCGCTCGACACCCTTGACCTCTTCCACATGGGCTCCGCGTTGCCGGCCTCGTTGTTCATCGACGAAAAAGGCCAGATCGTTGCCCGGAGTGAAGGCGCCCTGAAGCGTCCCGATCTCACGAAACGCCTGACTGACATGACCGGCATTCCCGAACCCAAAGCACCCTCCAGCGCGTCGTCGAAGCCGAATCCCAGGTTGAAGAAGAGCAGCGGAGAAAAATAGCTCGACAAAGACTTGTGCAGTGATCCTGTCCTCGTCGCGGTGACAAAACTCATGGCGTAGAGAGGCGGCATGCCGCGTCTCACCGTCATCACGATGAGATCGTCCGCAAATGCGCGCCAATGTGCTGCCGGCCACAACTCTCCCTTTCGACTCAGTTTTTGGCTAGGTAAACAAAAACTCCTTCGTCCTCAACTCCCGCACGTGGTCGCGCAACTTCGCGGCCTTCTCGAACTCGAATTTCTTCGCCGCCTCGCGCATGTCGCTTTCCATCCCGGCGATGAAAGCGTCCAGTTCCTCCTGCGACTTGAAGTCCGGAATTCCATCCATCTCCTGCGTTACATCCACGTAATCCGCCTCCGCGATTCCCGCCAGTGACATCGCCACCGGCCGGATAATCGTCTGCGGCACAATACCGTGTTCCAGGTTGTACGCCTCCTGGATCGCCCTCCGCCGATCCGTCTCGTCAATCGCCCGCTTCATCGAATCCGTCATCCGGTCTGCATACAGAATGGCCCGGCCATTCACGTTCCGCGCACACCGTCCAATCGTCTGGATCAGCGAACCACTCGAGCGCAAAAATCCTTCCTTGTCCGCGTCCAGTACAGCGACCAGAGAGACTTCAGGCAAATCCAGCCCTTCGCGCAGCAGGTTGATCCCGATCAGCACGTCGTATTCGCCCTTGCGCAGGTCTCGCAGCAGCTTGATACGTTCCAGCGTCTCGATTTCCGAATGCATGTAACGGCAGCGCACTCCTACCTCGGCGTAATACTCCGCCAGGTCCTCGGCCATGCGTTTGGTCAGCGTCGTCACCAGCACGCGCTCGCCCTTCTTCACGCGATCGCGAATCTCGTGCAGCAGATCATCAATCTGGCCCTTCACCGGCCTTATCTCGACTTGAGGATCAATCAGTCCCGTGGGCCGGATGATCTGTTCCACCACCACGCCCGCCGCCTTCGTCAGCTCATATGGCCCCGGTGTCGCCGAAACGTAAATCACCTGGTTGGCCCGCTCTTCAAATTCTTCAAACTTCAGCGGACGGTTGTCCAGCGCTGAAGGCAGCCGGAATCCGTACTGGATCAGGTTTTCCTTGCGCGACCGGTCGCCGTGCCACATGGCATGCAACTGCGGCACCGTCTGGTGTGATTCATCAATAAACATGATGAAGTCGCGCGGCACGTAGTCGAGCAGCGTCGGTGGCGGCTCGCCCGGCTTGCGTCCGGAAAAATGCCGCGAGTAGTTCTCAATCCCGTGGCAGTAGCCCACTGACTTCATCATTTCCAGGTCGAACCGCGTGCGCTGGTGAACGCGCTGTGACTCCACCAGGCGTCCCTCTTTCTCGAGTTCTTTTTCCCACCACGCCAGCTCTTCCAGGATCGTCTGGATCGCCTGGTTCTTGGTGGTCTGCGACATCACATAGTGGCTCTTCGGGTAAATCGGCAGCCGCGTGTATTTCTGCTTCACCGTGCCGAACAGCGGATCAATCTGTGAAAGCGAATCCACCTCGTCGCCAAACAGCTCGATCCGGTATGCATTGTCTTCATAAGTAGGGAAGACCTCAATCACGTCGCCGCGCACGCGGAAGGTTCCGCGCTTGAAGTCAACATCATTGCGCTCGTACAGGATCTCCACCAGCTTGCTCAGAATATCGCGACGGCTGATCTTCTGCCCCTTCTCCAGGAACAGCAGCATGCCGTAATACGCTTCCGGCGACCCCAGGCCGTAAATGCAGCTCACTGACGCCACAATCACGCAATCGCGCCGCTCAAACAGTGACCTCGTAGCCGAGAGCCGCAGCTTGTCGAGCTCGTCGTTGATCGTCGCTTCTTTCTCGATATAAACGTCGCCCGCCGGAATATAGGCTTCCGGCTGGTAGTAGTCGTAATACGAAACGAAATATTCCACCGCGTTGTTGGGGAAGAACTGCTTGAACTCGTGGTAGAGCTGCGCCGCCAGCGTTTTGTTGTGCGCCAGCACGATCGCCGGGCGGTTGAGCTGCTCAATCACCTTGGCCATCGAGTAGGTCTTGCCCGACCCGGTCACTCCAAGCAGCACCTGGTGCTTTTCCCCGGCGTATGCACCACGCATAAGCTCTTCAATCGCGTGCCCCTGGTCGCCCTTGGGCTTGTAGTCGGAAACAATTCGAAAATCTGCCATATCAACTTTTCTATGCGTCTATTTCAGCTTTGTGTTCATCTGTGGCTCGTTTGGTTTTCAGATTCCGGCGATTACGGCGATTACGCGCGATTCCGGCGATCTTTGTGCAGCCTTCCGCGTCAACCCCCCAAAATTAAAGGACTTAGGTAATGTCCTCCGCGCGCATCCCCTGCTGCCTTAGGTTTTCCGATCACCCGATCTCCCGATGACCCGATCTCCCAATTTTTCTCCCCCACCCCGGGGGTACGTCGTTTTGTTGAAAACAAAGGCCAAACCTCAATTCGATAGGCCTGTCACAGGCCTGTCGACCCCCATTTTTGTGCTAAAACCGACTCCCATTTGCTCAAATTCCTCGGCCTCACTCCAGTCGCACCAGAGCAGCAGGTAAATCGTTTTATCATGACACCTTTTATTCGCCTAGTCAAGAGGCTTCTCAGGCTCTGGGCGAGGTTGTTCTTCGAAACCTACAAACGCTCTCTTTGGGTGATCCCGGATTCCGGTTCCATTCTGGCCTGCCCACGGTGGAGCGCAGCGAAACCGGGGGTGAATTACCGTTTTGAATTGGAGCGCCGTAGGCGCGCCATCAGACACCTCACAAACGGCGACATCACCTCGCCCACACCCACCTTCGGCCGTGAACATCTAAACAATCCAAAGGCGAAATTCCCATGAGAACGAAATCCTTATTGTTCACGTTTCTCACTCTTGCGCTCCTCTATGCTCACGCCGCTGAGAAGAAAGTCCTGGAAGGTAACGAGACGGGCGACATCACGCTCACACAGCCCACTACAGTTGGCAATCTGACATTGCAGCCAGGCGATTATTACATTGAGGATAAAGAGTCCGATGGCCAGCATTCCATACGTTTCTCGCTGGTGAAGCTGACCAGGCGGATCCAAACCAGCCGCGCGTACACCGGCTGGGTCACAGACAGGGACTTGAGCAAAGTTGGCGACGTGAAATGCAACGCGCAGCCGCTGGAAGAAAAAGCCAGAAACAACACCGCCACCCTCATCACCGGCAACGGGGCGCAACGCCTCGCCGACGTAACCCTCAAAGGCAAGAAAACGCTCTGCGTGTTCTAGATCTGAAGTTCGACTAGAGTGCCCAAAGGTTTCCAAGCTTGGATATCTACTCGATAATCTCCTTCGCCTGAATTTTGAAGAAGACCGCCAGGTCTGGTTGGCAGATAGTGACTGAAGCCATTCCAGCCCGAAGGGCGAAAGAGTGCAAGCCCGGGGCGTAAGCCCCGGGTAGCGTAGCAAAGTGATCGAGCCCCGGCAGGGGCGACACAAATCACCACACCTCTACATCGTCGCCCCAACAATCACAATGTCAGTCGGCGCGTTCAGCCCATTTCCGCTTGTCGTGTTCATGGGCGAGAGCTGCCCTGTCGCCGCGTTCACTGCGTAGGAAGAGATGGAATTATCAACCTTGTTGACGACGTAGAGAAATCCATCGCCGGGCGCAAAGGCCAGCCCGAACGGATGTTGTCCCGCAGGCGCCGTTCCAGCCGGCGAGAGATTCCCTCCATTGATCGAAAACGAGGAAACCGTACCGGCGGCAACATCGGTCGCGTACAAAAAACGATCCGCCGGATCGACCGCCAGACGAAGCGGATTGTTGTGGCAGGAAGTATTGCAGGAAGCCGCCGGTGTGGGCAGAGCTGAAACCGGAGTGATCCCGCCGCTGGCATTCACCGTAAAGGGAACAACACTCTCGGCCATGTGGTCGCCTACGAAAAGGAACTTCCCGCTGGG
>DATAEJ010000048.1:0-13655 GCA_036258095.1 Candidatus Angelobacter sp.
ATTCGCCGGGATTGCCGGAGGGCAGCTGCGCGAGTTGAGATACGCGACCATCAGCACGGCAGAACGCAGCAAATGGTGGAATGAATCGCTCACCCGCGCGTTGCAGGCCGTGGTGGCCAAACGGGGACTTACGGCAGACCAACTGCTGGCTGCTCCTGCGCGACAGCAGGACTGCGATGTCTACTGCCCGCGGTGCCTGGCCCAGTACCTGGCTGCCCGCGAGGCGTGCAGTGATTGCGGATATGAGGCGCTGGTGAGGTTTTGATTTGTTGTTTCAGTCCCGAGCGTGGCGAGGGAACCCTATCATTTTGGAAAATGACAAGTGCTACGCACTGCATGTGGCCTAATAGATGCGCCAGCGCTAAAGCGCTGCATTTTACGGCATTCTGTACGCGGCGCTAAACCACCCCAGTCGTCCAAAAGCGGGCCGGCCTGGGGGCCCCCGGGTAAAGCGCCGCTCTTCCACCGGTTCTCCGCGCTGAAGCGCGGAGAATGATGTTATCTCGTGTCAGCCGTTTTATTCCTCGGTCCACTTGATGTTCGCATCGGCGCAGGCGATATGAATGAACGAATTCCAGTTGCTCACGTAGAAGCTGAAAACCTCTGTGCTAGCCAGGTCCGGCGTTAGCCGTGGCAGCGCAGGAAAAATCTCAGCATTGGCAGGCATGCCGTCAATCTGAATTTGCTCGTCGCGCAATTGATGGCTTGGGATCGAACTGCCGCGGATTAGGCGAATCAACGCTGATGAAGACCACTCCCGTCAGTTCGAGGGTGCCGAGCCGGCGCTTGTTGATGTCGGCTTCGGTCGCGATCCAGAAATCCATTTCGAACGAGGCGGTAGCGGCAAGAAAGTTGCATTCGAAGCGGGAAATCTCTGCGTCGTGGAAGCCGTTGGGGAGAGTGGAATTGATTTGCGAAAGCGTCATGAAGTTAATTCACAATCTCGGATCCACCGGCTCGCTCTCCAGTGCCAGCACGCCAAAGACGCACTCATGCACACGGCGCAGCGGCTCATGGCGGACGAAGCGTTGCAAAGTTTCAACGCCGAGCGCAAACTCGCGAAGCGCTAACGATCGCTTGCGGCCCAGGCCTCTTGAGCGGAGACGCTTGAGGTTTTCCGGAGCGGTGTATTCGGGTCCATAGATGATGCGCAGGTATTCGCGGCCACGGCACTTGACGGCCGGCTGCACCAGTCCATGCGGGCCGGTGGCAATAAATTCGAGCGGCTTCACCACCATGCCTTCCCCGCCTTTGGCCGTCAGCTCTTCCCACCAGCTTATGGCTGTGGCTTGTGAGTCGTTGTCAGAGAGATCTACCAGCTGAAACGGAGTAGCCAGCAGAAGACGAGGATCAGCGTGGCAGATTCGTGCGATCGTCTCCATGTGCCAGATGTGGTCTTTGTCCGTGTGCATACCGCTTTCCGTCGCCAGGATGTGAAAGGGCGCGAGCTTGAGATCATGGAGCGAGTTCACCGGCCAGCAATACTGGCGATAAGCTTCCACATACTGCTCTGCCATGACGAGACGTGAGCGGTAAAGCTCCGCCAGTTGTTGCAGTTCGAGCACTTTCACGGCGGCTGTTTCGAGCGCTGTTATCGCTTCTGGCAAGGCCGCGCGGGCAGCTGCTCCAGCCGGCGCGTATTGCTGCTTCAAGAGCTCCTGCGCTTTGGCTGACCAGGGCATGAGCTCGCAATCGAGACAGACCCAATCTGTCTTGAGCTGAGCCCAAATATCGCTTTCGGTGAGGGCGGCCTGCACGCGAGCGAGGAATTCGCTCTCAAGCTTCGCGTCGTTGAAGAAGCGCCGTCCGGTTCGCGTGTAACAGATGCCGATACCTTCATTGACTACTCCGAAGCGTTTGCGCGCGGCTTCCTCATCGCGACACACGATCACAATCGCGCGCGAGCCCATGTGCTTCTGCTCGCAAATTACCTTTGCAACGCCTTCATGGCGGTAGTACGCGAACGCCTCGTCAGGATATTCGAGCAGCCCTTCGCGATGGCTGGTTTCGCAGGGTGACATGGTAGGCGGGAGATAGATCAGCCACTTGGGATTGGCGGCAAAGCGGCTCATGATCTCGAGCGCCGCCGTGGCGTTCTCTTCGCGGATCATGATGTTGCGGTGCAGCGCCGTGGAGATCAGCCGCTTGCCGAAGACGTCTTCCAGATCCAGCAGGTCATCGAGCTGCTGCTGCGTTGAGAGCGGCGCCTGCGACGTTTCCGCCGGAAGAAACGGTTTGGCCGGTTCGTAATATGTCCGCAGCGACGGCACGGAAACCAGCTCGCGCTCTGGATAACGCAGCGCAGTTAACTTGCCGCCGAAGACGCAGCCGGTATCAATATTGATCGTGCGATTCAGCCATTCCGGCTCGGCTACAGGCGTGTGACCATATACGACCATCGCGCGGCCGCGATAATCGGCCGCCCAGTTATAACGGATTGGCAGACCGAACTCGTCGGTCTCGCCAGTAGTCTCGCCGAAGAGGGCGAACTCACGGACCTTGCCGGAGCCGCGGCCCTGCATCTCTTCCTTCATTCCGGCGTGAGCGACCACGAGATTGCCGCCATCAAAGACGTAATGGCTGACGAGGCCATCAAGGAACTCTTTGGTCTGCTGGCTGAAGCCGGAATGACTCTGCTCATACGTCTTGAGCTGTTCCAATGAGTTGCCAAGCCCATGCGTGATTTGCACGTTCTTGCCGGAGAGCGCACGCACCAGCTTGATATCGTGATTGCCGGGAACGCAGAACGCATGGCCTGCTTCCACCATCTGCCTGGCCAGGTTCACCACTTCGGGGATCTTCGGGCCGCGATCAACGAGGTCGCCCACGAACACAAGCTTGCGGCCTGCGGGCGGGATGAACATTCTGTTCTCGTCCTGTGCGTAGCCCAGTTTGCCCAGAAGCTGCGCCAGCTCGTCGTAGCAGCCGTGCACGTCGCCCACAATGTCGAAAGGCCCGTGCTCGTGCTTCAGGTTGTTCCATAGCGGCTGCCGTTCGATTTCTACTTTTTCGATCTTCTCAACTGAATCAAGGATGAACAGATGCCGGAAGCCCTCCCGCTCCAGACCGCGGATCGAGCGGCGCAGGTCCTGTGATTGATTGCGCACAACGTGAGGGCCGAAGCTGCGATCAGGCCGCGCCTGATTGCGCTCATGGCAGAGCCGTTCCGGCAGGTTGAGCACGATGGCCACGGGGAGCACGTGATAATCGCGCGCCATGGCAACCAGCGGTTTGCGCGACTCGGGCTGAACGTTCGTGGCATCAATCACTGTCAGATTGCCGCGTGCCAGGCGCTTGCGTGAAATGAAATGGAGCGTCTCGAACGCGTCATTGGTCGCGGACTGGTCATTTTCATCATTAGAGACAAGGCCGCGGCAGAAGTCGGATGAGATTACTTCGGTCTGCTTGAAGTGCTTGCGCGCAAAGGTGGACTTGCCGCAGCCTGACGGGCCAATCAAAACAACAAGAGAGAGTTCAGGAATCGTGATCTTCACCGGGTGAAGACCCCCATCTGCGTCGGTGCTCCTGCGCTCGGGTCTTCAGAACCGACGGGAAAGAATTCGGATTTGTATCCAAACCGATCATTGATGGAGGCGGCCCAGTTGCGAAACTCGTTCCGCGTCCACTCAAAGCGGTGGTCTTTGTGGCGGAACTGGCCGGCGGGAAGTGTCTCAAACAGCCTGTTGTATTCCGCGTTGGGCGTAGTCACTACAACTGTGGCCGGCCGCGCACATTCGAAGAGCACACGCTCGAAGGCAGCCAGGCGCGGCGGGTCAAGGTGCTCGATCACCTCGATCACGCAGGCTGCGTCGAAGCCCTCCAGACGCTTGTCGCGGTACATCAGCGAGCCGTGCAGCAGACGAATACGTTCCTTCTGCATCGGCGGGAGACGGTCGAGTTTGAGGCGCTCACCGGCGATCTCAAGGCTGCGGATGGAAACGTCCATTCCGACAATTTCGCTGAATTGCTTTTCTTCCAGCAGAGCGCGGAGAAGTTTGCCTTCGCCACAGCCGAGATCAAGAACCTTTTTCGCTCCGCGCGCCTTCAGCATGGAAACCACCGCGCCCATGCGCTGTTCCCATAGCCGCAAAGGAGACTCAATCGCCAGTTCTTCAACGGTGTGCTGCGCTTCAGCGGTATCCGGGTCGGGCTGGTCTTCATCGGCCAGGCGAGCCAGAGCTTCCCGCGTGAGGTGATGCCGGTGCTTAAGATATCGCTTAACGATGACTTCCTTGTGCGGATGTTTATTCAGCCATCCTTCGCCGTGGCGGAGCAGCTTCTGCACTTCGGCATCGCCAACCCAGTAGTGCTTTTCGAAATCCAGCACCGGGACCAGCACATAGAGGTGCGACAGGAGATCCTGCAATCGTACCGTCCCTCGCAGCTCGACGGTGAAGTACGAACTGGGACCCCACTCCGGAAACCGCTCATCCAAAGTGTGCGGCTGGACGACAACTTCGTAACCAAGGGGTGTAAATAAGTCTCGAATCAGGCCTTCACCCGGTCGGCAAGGCAGCACCGTGACGCGAGCAGTCAAAGGCAGAGGTTTCTCCGCGAGCTCCGGACGATGCTTGCTGCGGCCGCTCATCGCCGTGCCGAAAACGCGGGCCAGCGCGACGCTCAGGAAGGACGAAGCCACGTAAGGGCGATCATTCACGTACTGTTCGAGTGCGCCGCCCTCGCCAGCAGGACCGCCGCGGCCGCGCACGAGGCCTACCGGATCTATATCGAGCAGAAGAGCAGCGGTGCAGACTTCATCGGTAGCTTCCGGATAGAAGACGTGCGCCTGGCCAAAAGACAGGTCGATACTGTGCAGGTTGGCTGGATTCTTATGAAGAAGGTAGCCAAGGTCAGTAGCAGGGGAATGATGGGTAGTGAGCGTCAGGAGCACAGAACTAGGATAATCGAAGCTGCCTGACGTTCGAGGACCGGAACATCCTTAATGGTACGAATATTCCAACTGGGCACGCTTTCTGAATTCATCGTAGAAGATCCGATAGCCCCCGCGATTGTCCCGGTCGATTGAGAAAATCAGCTCTGATTTTCCATCGCCGTCGTAGTCCCCAGCATCGACCAGGAACATTCCCGAATCCAGATAGAGGACTGAGCCGTTCGTGTCCATGACGAACCACGGATCATCGATTTCAAAGCCCGCGTCTGTGTCATTGCAGTCGATCGCACCGTCCAGGTGCATACGAGAAAGCTTCCACCCTGATTGGGACGCGTAGGACTTAACCACCTTCAGCTGTTCATCCGAATAACTAAATGGCTTGAGTTTTGACGGATCCGAGGGTGCGGTACGGCAGAGTTTGCCAAAATGGCGTCGGAACGCTGTTCGGAAACTGGAAACAACAGCAGGGGAGAACGTAGCGGGTTTCCATCGCTCCGGATCGCTGAAGTTAGGCGCCGACACCGCTACAAGCGGTCGCAAAACTTCGACTTCGAGTTGCCCACTGAAGTCCCTTGACCTTTCCCCGACCGTCGGCACCGGCGTGGTGCTGACGATCGTTTGCAGCTTCCCTGGAGAGTAGACGCTTGCATTATTGTCGGTGTTCGCGGTGATCTTGCCCAGATTCCGTCCATCGAAGGCAATTGTCCATGTGATCTCCTTTGGGACGTCCTGGCCGGATTCTGACGAAATTGCCACCCAATCGTTCTCGTGTTTCTCAAATGCGATCTGAACCACGCGGACCTTTGCAGAACGCTCAGAATCTTCGGCTGGAAGCTCTTCCAGAACCCCAACGATAGTGCCACTGTGTGCTTGCTGGGCAGCAAGCCTCGTCATACACAGGAGAAGCAGTGCGAAGAAGCGCGTTATGCGCAGCATTCGATTGGACACGAACGGCATTATAGACATTTTGAGACGACGTTAACCCTTTGACGAAAGTACATGGACACAAAGCTGAGAACACGCAGGAATTATTGCCTTCAAGGAGATTGGTTGAGCACGCGAATAGTCTCGCTGGCGTATGCATTCCACCAATGGGAATTTGATTCCAAGCCGCCGTGGCTAAAGCCAGAGTTATAGGCATGCTCTACACGGCGCTAAAGCGCCGTTCTTCCACCTCTTAACTCCCGCGTATGCACCACCGGATCCAGAAACATCACCTGCCAGCCAAAGAAAAGCATCCAGTGTCCGGAAAACATGCGCAGCTCCTGTGAGGGCTGAAGGTGGCCGTGGTGATTGGCGGCTACGACCATCCAGAAGATGAAATTCGCGATGGCATAGATAAAAACAGCAATGGCGAGTTTGACCAGCCAGGGTCGCGGCTGCGGCGTCTCTGAGCGGCGGCGGGTTTTGGGAATGATTGCGATCGTAATGACGAAAGTGACAAAGCAAAGGACGTGCATCGGCGTCCAGGGGAAATCTGAAGCCGAGTTTGGCGCGAGCCAGGCCGAGATGTGAACCATCGCGCTGACGATGAACCCAACTGCCGCGATGGCCAGCAGCACCAAACCAAGCGCTCGCTTCCAGCCGGTCAGTTGCGGAACTGGCACAGGTGAAGGCTCCGTCCCGGTTGCGATGGGAGGACGTGCGGCGAGGAGTGCCTGGAGATCGTCGTCGAGGATCGAGGAGAGTGCGGGAAAGCGCGAGGAATAGTGCACCGCAACCGGCTTGCCCTGGAGATCGCGAATCCAGTTCTCCGCGTCGTCCTGATAGCTGAACTCCTGCGAGTAGCGGCCGGTATAGCGCCTGCCAAGCACAGAAAACGAGTAATAAAGACGGGCGTACCAGCGGTGGTGTTTGCCCTTGCGCTCTTCGATTTTGATGGAGTCGATATTGCCCTGTGCCACAGGCCAGCTGCGGGCACGGATTCGCACGAGGCGCTCCCAGATGCCGAGCAGCACCAGGAGGATCACTATCGTGATGAAAGGGAAGACGAACCAGGGCATCGAGTCCGACACAGGTTAGATAGTAGCGCGGGAGACCTGATTAGCCGCGAATCAACGCGAATCACGCGAACGGGAAGGCGGTTTGCCACAGCCGAGCACAGATGAACACTGATTTGGCGCAATCGGCTTGTGGACTTTTGGACGATGCGCAGCCCTGGTCTATTTCGCTCTTGCTTCGCGCCATCAAGCCGGGGTATGCTGGCTCGATTTCCCTCAAGGGAACACAGGTACTTGGTAGTTGGTAGTTGGTACTTGGCGAAGATCTTTGACATTGAAAAGCTACTAGCTTCTGGCTCCTAGCTCCTGCATCGTGAGTATTGGCAACCTAGTAAACCTGAAAGGCTGTTCCGAGAGGGGCTTGACGCTTGGGTGACCCAAGGAATTTGTTGGGTGACCCAACGGATTTTCGGCGTGACCCAAGCAGAATCCCGGCGTGACCCAAGGGTCGAAATTGGGCAACTCTCTTTGTTTGCAACGAAAGCTGAAAAAAATAGGGGGCACCCCCTCTAAGGTTTACTAAGTCAGCAAACAGTAATTGGAAATTGGCAATTATTCAGACCAGGGTTCAACCGCTTGGGACAGATTGGGACGAGGTTGGGACGGATTCCACCCCAACAAGCCAAAAGCGGGCTTCCATCCCATTACGCGAAAAGCGCGCGTACTGGGGGCCCCGGGGTTGTCGGGGGCCCCGGGATTGGGACGAATGCCGGGGTGGCAAGTACGGAGATCGCCGAAATCGCACGTAATCGCCGGAATCCCACCCCAGCAAACCAAAACCGGGTTTGCCGGGGGCCCCGGAATCGCCGTGATCGGAAAAGCAAAGGCAATTGTCGCAGATGAATGCAGATCAGGAGAATCGAGTTGCGGCAGATTGTTTTCTCGATTCGCGTGTTTTCGCGTTCCTGCGCGGCTCGACTATCGCAGCTAGTACTTCTGCGTACAAATTTGCCTCGCCTTCAGATATGTGACTTACATCCGAAAGGTCAATAGCTGGACTACGATTGCGCCCTATGTTTGGGCGGGGGCTGCTCGTACTGTGTATGTCGATTGTTGCCTGGGGGCAGTACGGTGCCATGACTGACGATCCCGGCGACGCGCCTGCCGCTCACGCGCCTGCGCCGGCCATCGACCGGGCAATTCTGGACGCTTACGCGCTTTTAGATCGGCAGGAATTCAAAAAAGCCGCGACTGAGTTTGCGGCGCTGGCACAAAGCGCACCTACATCGATTGAGGCGCAACTCGGTCTAGTTCGCGCACTTTTTCAGACAGGGGAGTTTGGCGCTGCTGCGCTTGCCGGCGAGAATGCTGCGCGCCTGAATCCGAAGTCGGTGGCGATTCACGCGATGTTGGCCGACGTGTACTTCCGCCGCGGATGGTTCGCTGCCGCAGAGCAACAATACAAGGCTGCGTTGGCGCTGGATGGCAACTCGGGTCGGGCATGGATTGGCCTGGGAAAGATCTATTCGATCCGTTCAATGACCAACGACGCGAGAACCGCCTTCGAGAACGCACGACAATCAGCGCCCCAGCTGTTCTCAGGATGGCTGGCAGCGCTGACAACGCCTGAGCAGCGGGCCACGTTTCTGCGCTACGCCGTTCCTGACCAAGCGCCGCGCGTAGATGCATGCGAGATTTCTTTTGCCGATATCGAGGAGCCCGCAAGCCAACGTGCGCAGACCAACGAAATTCCTTTAGAGCTGATTCGGGACATCAAGGGGAACGTGCGCGGCATGGGAATGAAGGCTCGAATTAGCGGCCAGACTCGCGCCTTGATGATGCTGGACACAGGTGCATCGGGGATAACGATTGGGAGCAGGCTGGCGAAAAAGGCGGGACTGCTCAACGCGAGCGATCGGCAGTTGGCGGGCATGGGTGGAAGCGGAACAGCATCGGGGTATTCCGCTGACGTGGCGCGCTTACAGATCGGCAATGTGGAATTGCGCAACTGCACGGTGCAGATTGCACCGGACAAGCTGATGCTTTCGCAGGATGCGATCATTGGAACCGATGTATTTCAAAAGTACCTGATCACTCTGGATTTTCCCGTCCGCAAGCTGAGGATTTCAGAGCGCAGCAGTCAGCCGGCGACCGAGGAGAGAG
Source organism: Candidatus Angelobacter sp. (assembly GCA_036258095.1). Taxonomy (GTDB): domain Bacteria; phylum Acidobacteriota; class Terriglobia; order Terriglobales; family Acidobacteriaceae; genus Angelobacter. The sequence goes on from DATAEJ010000048.1 coordinate 8,995, forward strand.
TGAAGGCCGCACAGCTCACGCAGATTCAAGCCTACCGATTCGCACACATGCTGCTGGTTCCATCCACGATTGGGCAGGGAGCTTCCGGGCTGTTTGTGCTCGACAGCGGCGCGAACATCAACACTGTCTCTGAGAGGCTGATGCCGAAAGTTGGCGGAATGACCGCCATGCCACGATTTGTGGAGGGCTCAGCAGGCACGGTGAATAGCGCACTGGGCGCAAATTCGGTCGCGGTGAAACTAGGAGCGATCGAGCTGCTTCAGCAAAACGTGGCCTCGGTGGATCTGAGCTCTGTGAGCAAGCGACTTGGGACGGAGGTCGCGGGACAGATCGGGTTGAGCTCACTCGAAAACTTCCGGATCGACATCGATTACGAAACGGGAACACTGGTGTTTGAACGCGCTGCAACTGCTGTGGGCGTGGCAGCATCAGTTGGTCAGTAGTCGCTTCAAATCAGCGTTCATCTGTGCTCGTCAGTGGCAGACTGTTCTCTGATGCGTGTACCGTCGGGGCCGTTTCCAGCAGTTCCCGCGCTTCGCTCGGGATTTCGGCTCGCGGCTCAGACGCCGCGAGAGCGCCTCAACGCCAGATCCCTCGGCTGCGCTCGGGATTTCGCCAGCGGGCTCCCGCTTTCGCTCACGCCCGCTTACGGGCTCAACTTTTGCGTCCTTTCTGCTTTCCGGGTAATCTTATTAATCTCTCGCGGGACGCCTGACTTTAACCAGCCATAAATAAGGAAGGTGGAGAGATGAACATCTATTCGGATATAACCAAGACCATCGGCCGGACGCCTCTGGTGCGTCTGAACAAGCTTACGGCCGGCATGGGCGCAACCGTTGTGGCCAAGCTGGAGAGTTTTAACCCGTGCCATAGCGTGAAAGACCGCATCGGCGTAAGCATGCTGGATGACGCCGAGAAAGCCGGGCGTGCACAGGCGGGCAAGACCGTGCTGATTGAGCCGACCAGCGGCAACACGGGAATCGGCATTGCCTTTGCCGCTGCGTCGCGTGGGTACCGGCTGATCCTGGTGATGCCGGACACCATGACCCTGGAGCGCCGCGTGGTACTGCTGGCCATGGGCGCCGAAATCGTACTCACGCCGGGACCCAAGGGCATGAAGGGCGCCATCTCCAAAGCGAAAGAGCTGCTGCAACAAACGCCGAACGGCCTGATCCTGCAACAGTTCGCCAACCCGGCGAATCCAAAAATCCATCGCGAAACCACTGGGCCTGAAATCTGGAATGACACGGACGGGAAAGTCGACATCTTTGTGTCCGGCGTAGGTACGGGCGGCACGCTGACCGGCGTGGGCGAGTACATCAAGCCGAAAAAAGCGAGCTTCAAAGTCGTGGCGGTGGAGCCGGCAGAGTCGGCGATTCTCTCCGGCGGCAAGCCGGCGCCGCACAAGATACAGGGCATCGGCACCGGGTTTGTACCTGATGTGCTGAAACGCGAGCTGATCGACGAAGTCATGACGGCCACGCTCGAGGAGTCCATTGATACCGCGAAGCGCATGGCCAAGGAAGAAGGCATCTTCATTGGGATCTCTGGTGGCGCCGCGGTGGCGCAGGCGCTGAAGCTGGCCGCGAAGAAAGAAAACGAAGGCAAGCTGATCGTAGTGGTGGTGCCGGATTTCGGCGAGCGCTATCTCACGAGCATTCTGTTTGAGAGCCTTCGCCAGGAAGCGCTAGCCATGCCGACCGTGGATGCCGATATCGACAAGTACTACGCGGCGGTGATCTAAGCTGCGGGAACAGTCAGACTTAAAGCGGATCCAACGCGGAGTTCAAAACCGAGAATAATTCAGCGGCACAGGTTAACAGCTTGTGCCGCTGTTGTTTAGAGAGGCTGCCTAGACCGCAATCAAGCCGTTAATGTCGGCGATGCTTTCTTCTTGGTTGCGCGGCCGGAGAAGCAGCGGGCGAGGGCTCCGGCGCGGCCGGGCTGGTGATTCCGGTGGAGGCTTCCGATGCGATCTTGCGTACGAAGCGCTGCGGAACTGTCGCAGTGATCTGGGCGACGTTGTTCTTCTGTTCGATTCGAATGCTTTCGATCGCCGCCTTGACGTCCGGATCGGCTCCGCGTGATCCGACAGTTCTTTCCACCGCGCGATACATGGAGAGGAAGCTGCTCGCGGAATCCACGATGCGCGTGGCATCTTTTTCCGTTCCCGCGAAAACATCAGCGCGGAGGTGGATTTCTCCGGTGAAGCGCAGCGAAACGACTGAGATGGTGTTCTCGAGGAAATCAAAACTCCAGCCACCGGGAAGCTGCGCCTGCTGTGAGGGTTTAACGCGCGCGATCATCCAGGCGAGGCTCGCAGTCGGCACATGCGCGTAATGCGTTTGGAGCAGTGAAGGACCTTCAGAATGCTTCAGGCGCGCGTCAATGATCTCGTGCATGGGATCGGAAGAGACCATGTTGGTGACGGCGATTCGTTTTTCATCGAGGAGCGCGACGCGCACGGTGTGGCCTTCATGCGCGATGGAGTAGATCCGGTGATCGCGATAGGTCTCCTGCGAAGCCGAGTTCTTTTCGAGATAACCGCGAAGGCGTTGTGAGTCAAAGCGTCCGCTAAAGATCTCTGAGGATTCGGTGTCGCGGCCGTCCGGGGTGTCGCGACGGGAGATGGCAACGTCGTCGAGGTCGCGTTCGAACTGGATTCCTGTGGCGTCAATGAACTGCTTGTACTCGGGAGCCACATCGACGGGATTGTTTTGAGCGGCTCGCTGGCACCAGTGGGCTGGCGAGCAGTTGAGGTAGCCGATGATGTCGCCTTCGGGAAGAAGGCGGGCAGACTCTGGCGGACCGGAGGAGCGCTCATAATAGATGATACCGACCGTGGCCGCGGCGGCCAGCAACAGCAGCACAATCAGCAGCTTGCCGGGCTTCAGCTTGTGTGAATCGGGCATTCAGCCCAGTATAGTCGAGGGAAGTTTTTAGGGTGCTCGCCCCCTTTTGGGCCGGAACTTGGTACAATAAATTTCGGAATTATTCTCAGCTTTTCCGCAGTCCCGGGCGGGTGTTGACCCGACGGGTGCTGCTGTTGCACGCGGGTTGCCGCTGTGCTAACTTATTTACTTTGCCCCAGTTAACGGGGGATCGACTTGTGCTGGCGTAGCTCAGCTGGTAGAGCATCTGATTTGTAATCAGAGGGTCGGGGGTTCAAATCCCTTCGCCAGCTCCAGTATAAGCAACGGGTTTCTCCGCGATGCGATTGCTGGCGTGTTGCGGACTTTGGAAGAAGGCACTGCGCACTTAAGAATTTTCTACCGGAAACTTTCCACCTAGAAGATTTCTCGTCTTTCGCCGTCGATGCGGAAGTATGTTTGCGCGCTCTCCTGATTCACTCCCGTGTTTCCAGCACAGTCGTCCGCGAAACGCGAACCGTAGCGCAGTGGTTCTGGTGGATTTAGATGCCGGACCGGCGGTCAGCGCGTGGATGTGAATGCACAGGTGGCCGAGTGGTTAATGGCAGCAGACTGTAAATCTGCCGCTCTCCGGAGCTACGGAGGTTCGAATCCTCCCCTGTGCACCAGAATTGAGTTTGAGCTGATGTAGCTCAGTTGGTAGAGCACTCCCTTGGTAAGGGAGAGGTCACCGGTTCAATCCCGGTCATCAGCTCCAGAATTTTGTGGCTGATGTGCTCAGTTGGTAGAGCACACGCTTGGTAAGAGAGAGGATCACCGCGGCGTTCATCGTCCCGGATCAGTTCCAGAGTTTTGTGATGGTACAGTCCAGGCGTTTTCAAGTGGCGATGGGAATTTACGTGGTACTCGCCATGTTGGCCTGGTTCCTGATGAGCAGCGAGCGGATTCCGATCGGCAACGGCGGGATCAGCTTTCGAGGGTTGACGCTGGCGTTGCTGGGTTTCTTCGCTGCTCGCACGGTGCTTCACTGGCGAGCCGAGAAAATCAGAGCGGAAAGCGAGCAGCAGTAAGCGGGAGTAACTCAGTGGTAGAGTCACAGCCTTCCAAGCTGTTGGTCGCGGGTTCGATTCCCGTCTCCCGCTCCAGGATTGAGCAATTAGTAATTAGCAATTAGCCAGGCACGCAGCCCCGGAGCAGCATGGGCCACAGGCGAGTAAGGCGATGCGATAAAGGATTTAGAAGCAATGGCATTTCAGCAGGCCCAGATTCCGGTCCAGAAGACCGAAGAGTTTGAGCAGTTACGCTCGGCGATCGAGCGGATTTTCGCATCGGCGGCGGTGGAGCGCTTCTACGGCCAGCTGGAGAGCCGCAAAGTTGCGGCGCGCGAGTTTGAACGGATTGTCGTTTCGGGATTGTTTGAAGTGGCCGATTCGACGCTGGCGCGATCGGGGCGGACGGCGAAAGAGCTGTATGAATCGCTGACGGTTTCTGACCAGGCGCTGATGCGCGAGTTTTATCTCGAGAAGATCGAGCAGGTAGACGCGAAGGTCCGGCAGAAGTTCAGAAAGGTTTACCAGTATTACTGACCGCGAGGATCTTACCGCGGAAAGACGCGAATCACTCGGAATTAGATCTAGAGAGGACTAAGGAATGGCGAAGGAAAAATTTGACCGCAGCAAGCCGCACGTGAACGTAGGGACGATAGGTCACATTGACCACGGCAAGACCACGCTGACGGCGGCCATCACGAAGGTGTTGTCAAAGCACAACCCGAAGATCCAGTTTCGCTCG
>DATAEJ010000049.1:0-17513 GCA_036258095.1 Candidatus Angelobacter sp.
CCTGGAAGATGTCGGCGCGGTCGATCTGGTTTTCGATGTCCTTGGCGGCGACATCACGAAGCGGTCTGCGGGCGTGATTCGCGCCGGAGGAACGCTGGTGACCGTTGCCGGCCCGACCGAGGCGCGGCCCACTGGCGGCCTGACTATCGACTTCGTCGTCGTACCCGATCGCGCCCAATTGAGTGAGCTCGTCCAGCGGGTCCGGGATGGTCGGCTGCGGACAAACATCGGCAAAGTGGCTGCCCTCGACAATGCGGTTGCCGCCTTCAACCCGACCGAACGGATTAAGGGAAAGACGATCATCCGCGTTCGTCCGCGTTCATCCGTGAGGACTCGGGTGCCCAACGCCCACGCCGCATAACCGAAGGAGAGTTTAGATGTCGCACACGATTACACCGACTGTTTTCTATCGCACGCTTAATGTGGAGGGGCTGGAAATCTTCTATCGCGAAGCCGGTCCCCGGGATGCTCCCACCGTTCTGCTCCTGCATGGCTTTCCGTCGTCTTCTCATATGTTCCGCAATCTGATTCCCATGCTTGCGGATAAATATCATGTCGTTGCCCCAGACTTCCCTGGATATGGGGAAAGCTCAGCACCGTCGGTCAACGATTTCGACTATTCCTTCGAGCGGTTCGCGACCGTGACCGAAAAGTTCACAGAAAAGCTGAATCTTTCTTCATATGCGCTATACCTCTCGGACATAGGTGCATCAGTCGGCTTCCATTTAGCTGTCATGCATCCCGAACGCGTGACCGCTATGATCGTCCAAAACGCGGACGCCCATGTTGAAGCCATAAATAAGGAGTTCTTAAAAACGGGATTATCTGACTATTGGGAAGATCGGACCGAAAAGAACGCTCAAGTTCTACTCGGCTGGCTTCTGACGATTGAAGGAACCAAGTGGCATTATCTGCATGGTGCCAGCGATCCGTCGAAGATCAGCCCTGACAATTGGGTGATCGACCAGGCTTATCAGGACCGACCGGGCAACAAGGATCTTCAACTTTCAATCCTTTACAACGCAAAAAGGAATCTCGATGCCTACGCCGGTTGGCAGGAGTATTTCCGCAAACAACAGCCCCCGACCCTGATCACTTGGGGCAAAAACGATGGAATTTTTACGGTGGAGGGTGCTGAACTCTTTAAACGGGATATTCCCAGTGCAGAGCTCCATCTTCTCGAGACGGGCCATTTCGCGCTGGAAGAAGAAGTGGATCGAATTGGGTCGTTGATGCACGAGTTTCTCGACCGAACAATAAAAAAGAGCTATGGGACGGGCCCCTCTCAAGCGGCGTAGTATCGGCCTCGCTCGAAAGCTCTCGAGCCTGAAAGCAGTAGCCTTTGTGAACTGGAGTGCCGGTCAGTGCTTCGTGACGAAGGGCCTACCAAAGCACGAGCGGCTCTCTTCCGTGGCCTTCCTGAACCAGTGGGGAAATCTCCGGGCTACCATGATCAAAGCCCTTCTTCAGACCGATTGGGATTATGTCTACACTTTCCTGAGGATCATCGCGGGAATCATTGTCTTTCCCTATGGCATGCAGAAGCTCTTCGGGTGGTTTAGCGCCCCAGTATTTGGCCCCCCAGGAATCAAGGGCTCTCTTGAACAGTTCAAAGCGAAGAAGGTTCCCAAATTTATAGCCTGGCTCGTTATCATCGGGCAGTCCTTCGGAAGCATTGCCGTTATATCCGGCTTTTTGGGAAGAATCGCGGCCGGTGGACTGTTCATCATCTTCACCGGCGCCCTCATGGAGCACCTGCCGGATGGGTGGGCAATGAATTGGTGTGGATCCAAAAAAGGGGAAGGAGTTGAGTATTTTGTATTGCTCCTGTCGCTTCTGTTGGTCATCGTCGTGAAGGGCAGTGGTGCGCTATCAGTAGATTCGTGGCTGATAAGATGACAAGAAATACAATGGACTGCGACCGATCATGTGCTCCTTCCTCCTCTTTGCCGACTCGAATCGCTGCTAGCGCCACAATGTGCAGGGGCGTAGCCCAGAACGGAATCAATCCGGCGGTCACCCTTCCGACGAAGATTACAAGAAACCTACTACCAAAAAGGGAATCAATAAGCATTACACGTGTTCTGGTAATGGCAAATCCACGTAATACCCAAGTCCTTCTTTTACGTGTTGATCTGTAGCACCCTCTAGCGTGCGTGTGGAGACGCCAGCGTTTCGCGTTTACGGCAAGAAAATGGTCTCTCTCCCACTTTGGGTGGCAACGCGGACTCGCGACTGAAGTCTCTACGGCAACGTTCAGCATCAAGGCTGGTATCCGTCCTTCTGCCACTGCGCGAACAGCGCGAGTTGTTCCGCCGTCCAATAAGGCCCCCCGGGAGGCATGGAGGGCGGCTGACCATCGTGCGGCGAGAGATTCGCAAACACCTTATTCGCGTTGTTCGGATTCGACATGTATGAGTGATCGTCCAGCGATACCCCGAACCGTTTCATGTGAGAGATATCGATGACACGAAACAAGGGTTTAATATCGACTGAGAAGGAAACTTGGGGCATATGTTCTTCCTTTACGTTCTTCCTTTACATTCTTCCTTTACGTTCTGCTCTAGCTTTGCGCATCTCTCTTGTCCGGCGGATTCACCGCGCGGACGCCGCCCTCGTCGCCCCGTACCCTCGTCCTAGCTGCTGTTAGGATATGGGTCCGAGAGTCCGGATACGGTCTCACCTCAGCAGCAAGCCGGCGCGCAGAGACTCTACGCACGAGACCGGGCGTGGCGCGTGCATGCGAGCAAGCTTTACGCTGCAACTTTCGAGGTTGCCGCTGCATCCGCGCTGGAGGTGATTGTGCCATTGAGACCATTTGGGAAAAAGCCGCCCTGCTTCACACCTGCTTTCATCCCAAACGCAAGATAAAGCACCTCTCCAGCTGTTCTCCTTGCGATCAGACCATCGCTCTCCGTGATTGAGAAGATACGGGTGGCCGATCCGCTGGGCGGCGGAACCACATCGACGTCGTCCAGGGCTGTGGTCGGTATCTTCAATCGCGCAATTTCTGTTCGTATACCCGCAGCGTGTTCTGCCTCGGCCCCCAGAAGGCATGCTGCCGTTGCAATAATCTCAGGAGTTTGAAGCAAGTCGGCCGCACCCGCATAGGCAGTCACACCGACGTCCTCCAGGATGCGTGCTGCTCGAAGGAAGTCATTCTGACTTTCGAAACCGAAGCCTAGTGCACTTAGATCGATGTTTGGCATCGCGACGGCAGCCGACCCTAATGCACCACGGAGCAGGACTACGTGAGCGCGTTCATCCGCGCCGATCTGTGCTGCCATATCGTGAGTCAAGGTGTCCTTGTCAGAAAATGTGACCTTTTTGCCTCCGGCCGTAGCGCCGCCATCCTTTGGATTCGCGCCATTCGCTACGCCTTTAGTCCCTATACCGAAGTTCGTGAGCGACTTGCCGGTGGTAGCGTATGTGTAAAACTCAGCTTCCAGATATTCGAGGTTGAGCGCGAAATTCAGAACATCTTGCTCGCTGACTTTAGTTCCAGGCATTGAAATCCTCCCATATTAGGTATCAGATCGGTCATTGCGGACTGATCCGCTGGCGGTTGGGTGAGCGCAGTTGGCTTCCACGTCTCACGATCGTTGGCAATCACCAGATGGTGCTCGGTACCTGAAGTCAAGAGTATTCTCAGGAGTGGAAGAAATGTATTGGACGAGGGTTTAGCTGAAGTCCCAGATGGGAGAACCGGGATAATGCTTTCGTTTATGAGACCATCTTAAAGTTAGCTTTGAGCTTCTCCATCATTTTTACTAGGTCGGCCAGAGATTGCGCGTGCATCTTCTCCATCGCCCGGCTGCGATGAACCTTGACAGTGTTTTCCGCAGTTCCGAGTTCAGCGGCAATCTGCTTGTTGAGCATTCCCGAGACGACCATGGAGATCACCTTCCGCTCTCGTGGAGTCAGTGTCCCGAAGCACTGGCGCAGTTCAGTCGTTTCTTTATCGCGCTCCCGCCGGTCACAATCTCGCTCCAGCGCGATACGGATTGCATCCAGCAGATCCTGGTCGCGGTAAGGCTTGGTAAGAAATTCGACTGCTCCAGCCTTCATGGCGCGGACGCTCATTGGAATGTCTCCATGGCCGGTGACAAAGATTATAGGAATGTAAATGTTCCTTGCTGCAAGTTCGCGCTGAAAATCGAGTCCACTCAACCCAGGCAGTCTGACGTCCAGCACAAGGCAACTGGGCACATCCGGTGGTTTTGCACGCAAGAAGCTATCAGCAGAGTCGAAGCTCTCAACCTTCAGACCGACGGTACTGAGGAGAAACTTGAGCGTGGAACGCACCGATGGGTCATCATCGACCACGAATACCGAAGCGCCTGTCATGAGTAAGTCCCGTCGGCTACCGGCAGAGTGAAGTAAAACACAGCGCCGTGCGGCCAATTAGGCGTGGCCCAGAGCTGCCCCCCATGGTCCTGGATAATTGAACGACTAATCGACAATCCCATCCCGATACCCTTTGCCTTTGTCGTAAAGAATGGAGCGAACAGTTGATCTCCGTATAAACCAAGGCCGGTGCCGGAGTCGCGTATCGCAACCATTACTTCCCCGCACTTATCGATGCGGGACTGCACACTAAGTACGCGAGGGCGATTTGTGACAGCAGTCATCGCTTCAATTCCGTTCATGATCAAATTCAGCAGGACCTGCTGTAGCTGGACGCGATCACCCCTCACGAACGGGAGAACCTTGGTCAATTGAGTCTCGAGGAGAACTCGATTGTCGTAAAGCTCACGGCCGATCAATGCAGACACCTCCTGAATTACCTCGTTTATGTTTAATTCGTACTTGTCGGAAGGCACTTTTTTTATGAATGCGCGGACCCGCGTTATAACGGCGCTTGCGCGAGTCGCATCGGCGACAATTTCTTCAAGAGCACGTTGCAGAACCTCAGGTTCGAGATTGCGATCAGCAAGCAGTCTGAGGCACGCGTTGCAGTTGTTGGTTACAGCGGTCAGCGGTTGGTTAACTTCATGTGCGATGGACGCTGCTAACTCGCCCATGGTCGTCAACCGGGAGACGCGAGCAAGCTCCACCTGCGTCATCTGCAACGCACGTTGGGCCTCCTTCCAGTCATGCAGATCCACCACCGTCCCAAACCACTTTATGACGGTACCTTGTTGATCACGCAACGGGAGAGCGCTCGAAAGACACCATCGATACGCGCGGTCTGCTGCCCGCAGCGAGCGAAATTCGCACTGAAACGGTCCGCTTCTTGATACTGCCGCCATCCAGGTCTCTTCTATTTTTTCAACATCTTCCCGGTGAACAGCTTTTATCCAGCCAGCACCTCGCACTTGTTCCACTGTTAACCCTGTGTATTCAAGCAGCCGCTGATTGCAGTAATCAATCGCGCCGCTTTTATCAGCGCTCCAGAGCATCTGCGGAATGGTCTCCGTAAGTTCACGCAGGCTGCGTTCACTCGCGCGCAGCTTATCTTCAGCCGTCCTGCGCGCGGCCTCTTCTTTCTTGCGTTCAGTAATATCTGTTGCAATGCCGCCGATCGCGGAGATGTGGCCTTCTGTGCTTAAGAGGGGGAACTTGTGAACGATGCTCGTATGTTGCCCGTCGTTCTGCGTCGCGACCTCCTCAAATTCCATGGGCACGCCTGCTTCGAGCACCTTGCGATCATCGAGTTGAAAAGTAGCAGCCTGTTCCGCTGGAAATATCTCGTCATCCCTCTTTCCTTTGATTTCCTCTTCGGTGATGCGAAAGGCTCTCTTGAACTCTTTGTTCACGTACAGATATCGGCCCTGTTGGTCTTTCAAGAAAATCAAATTGGGACTGTTTTCAAAAAACGCCTGCAGCCGAGTCTCGCTTTCCCATAAACTCTCCTGTGCTCGCCTCAGCGGTTCAATATCCGTACTTGTCCCAACGAATCTAACGACCTTGCCGTGCGAGTCTCGAAGCGGTACTGCCCTGTCCAAATGCCAATGATTACTCCGGTCGGACGGGCGAAAATGCTGTGCTTCAAACGCCCATCCCTTACCAGTTTGAATCCCGTTCCAGAACAGATTTGCTGCCCGCTCGTGCTCCTGGGGGGATAAGTCGGCAAACAGAGGTGGGAGATCATTGCCGCCTTTGTTCCACTCAGCCGGATGTGACTGTACATATTCCGGGGACATCCCGGTGGCATCAAGAAAAAATTGGTTTACGAAGTCGCAGCGGCCGTCCGGCGTTACGGTCCATGCTACTGCCGGGATGTTCTGCAAAACCTCAATCTGTAACTTGAGGTCCTCCTCGACGCGCTTGCGTTGGGTGATATCTTCAATGATGCCAAACCAAAACGGCTCTATAGAGCCCATCCCCGGAACGAGGGCGACGTTGTTACGCACCCAAACTAAACTGCCGTCTTTACGACAATAACGCTTTTCGATTTCGAAATGTCGTCTCTTGCCTTCTTCGAGTTCTTTAGCCAATTCCAGGTTGGCCTTGCGGTCGTCCTCGTGAGTGACGTCGGTGAACGTCAGTTGATACAACTCCGATTCTGTATAGCCCAACATGTTCAGGAAGACGCTGTTCGCCGCGAAGTAGCGCCCCGTGAAGTCAGCCATTGTTATGCCAATTGCTGAGTTCTCAAATGCGGTTCGCCATCGTTGTTCATTTTGCTGCCGCGCTCGCTTCTCGCTCGCCAATGTTTGGAGTTCCTCGCCAAAACCTGCAAACCGGCCATTCGGAGTACCGCCAGGAAAAAGACGCAACCAAAGCAGGCGAGGCCGTTCCTCAGGATGACGCACAAATCCTCCCGTCACCTTGCACATGACGGGTGTCTCATTCGAGGGCCGAATGTTCAAGCAGCCTGGAATTCCTTCTGAGTTTCGGGAGCAGTGACGCAGGTATCTGGAAAGTCTCTCAGGCCCATCGGCAACAAGAGCGTCAAGGGGCTTCCCAACCAACTCCGGTGATCGCCGTCCAAAAAGTTTTGACGCACCCGGATTTACAGCAACAATCTTCCCTCCAGGTTCAACCAGCAGCATCGGCTCCGGTCGCCCATCAATGATGTCAGAGAGGTCGAGGAACGCCATTGACGCACACCTTTGAGTGTCGTTCAATCTCCTACGCTGTCTTCGGGTATTCTCTCCCTTAGGCCGTTTTCCGGCTCCGGGGTTGGCTTGAGATGCACCACCATGAGTGGCATGTTTTGCTCTTCCTCGGCCGGAGTGGCTTCGTCCGGCGACTTGCGTAAAACTCTTGCCGAAGGACACGTCTAATCGAGCAGAAATGATCAATCTGATGAAGGCAGTTGAAAAACCATTCGGTGAGGCCGATCAGACGAGAATGCTACAGGCAGGATCAGCAGTTTTTGCCTAGACCGACACAGGCCTAAGGAATTCACTCCTCGTTGCAAATGAAAGGGAGTCGAGGTCAGGCTCGAACCCCGGGCACAAAGTGGAAAAAGTATACTCTCTCACACGACTCGCCACAATAAACGTAAGTTTACGGGCCAACTAATCTTGACAGCATCGTGTTGACGAATCAAGCATTCTCGCTTCTTCGATGAGGCGCACCGAAACGATGAGGCGCCCCGAAACCAGTGCATCTGCACGTGAGCAGGGGCTCCGGTTCCGCGATGTGTCAACGCCCGTGGAGTGACGCCAGCGTAAGCCGAACTGCAGGTGCTTTCAACCGGCTCCTCCGGGGCACCGATCGTTCGACGTTGGTCCGTAACAAGCAATCAACTTGCGCTTCGATGCTGGAGAGGCTACTCCTGGTTATTCATCTGGTGCCAAGGCCTCAATCCAAGATCGATTGTTCAATTCATCTTGTTCATTTGAGATCAACATCGTCGTTACGCGCCAATCCGAGCGCTCGGGGAAAACAGGCGTAAACCAAGTGATTACACGCATTCTTCTTATTGGGGCCTCATACATACCAACGCTCAATAGATTCGTTCGCCCTCCGAGAGTAGGTTGACTGGCAAGGCCAATCTGATCCCGGTGCTTGCGGGTCAAACGCGACATGCGGGACGATACGACCGCTCATTCGATCTTTCGGACCGATGACGTGGAGAGACTCGTGGCGTGGGCATCGCAGGGCGACCCGGAGGCGTTCGACCGGTACGCTTGGACCAGTTTTAAGAGCTTACGCTTCCACTGGCCGGAGTATCTGATGGAAGCTGGTGGGCTGGGTATTTACATGTTCTTTGCTTGTGCATTTGCAACATTGCTACACCACCCAGCTTCGCCGGTTCGAAGGATTGCCGTCGGCAATTTATCACGTCGGGCGTTCATGGGATTGGCAATGGGCGCGACGGTAATAGCGACGGTCCTGTCGCCGTGGGGCAAACAATCCGGAGGTCACTTCAACCCGGCCATCACATTTTCTTTTTATCGATTGGGAAAGGTGCGGCCGTGGGACGCGTTTTTTTACGCCACTGCTCAATTCCTGGGCGCAATTATCGGTGTGGCAATAGCGAGGTGCGTTCTGCAGGGTGCAGTTGGCGAGAGCTCAGTGCGCTACGCAGTGACGGTACCCGGCGTATACGGCCTGACTGTCGCGTTCATCGCGGAGCTGACGATTTCTTTCATTCTGATGAACACGGTCTTGCTCTTTGCGAATCGAGAGACTTTGGCACGATACACACCCTACTCTGTGGGTGCGCTTTACGCAATTCTCATTACATTTGAAACCCCACTGTCAGGGATGAGCATGAACCCCGCGCGGACATTTGCCTCAGCATTTCACGCCGGCTACTGGCACGCGCTTTGGGTCTATTTCATTGCTCCAACCCTGGGCATGCTGGCTGCCGCGGAGGTCTTTCTTCAATCCCGCGGCGGTATCGGTCCCTGGTGCGCAAAGCTGCATCACGCAAATAACAAGCGATGCATCTTCCGTCATGGATATCGATCGCTCGAGGGAGCATCGGCTTCCGATCTTGTGAAGTCGATGAACAGATAGAGAGCGAGACAGGAAAGGTGGTCGCAAAGCAGGGCGTGGAATTCCTTGTGAACACAACACGGCGAGGAAGCGTGGCTTTCAAACAACGATCCCCGACCATCTGGACCGGTTTATTTGTGGCCGCAATGGTCACGGCTTCCCTAATAAGCATTTTGTTTTTCGCATGGAAAGTCGCAGGACTGCCATTCGTACCCTTCGATGAGTTCGACGCGGTCACCCGGGTGCTTCCAGGCCGCGCTATCGCCTTTGGCATTGGGACTATGGTCACCGTGATTCGGGGGCTGAACTTGGGCCCGACTGCGGAAACCGCCAAGACAGCAGAGCAGGCGATGGCGATATCGGTCCTGTTCGTCACCGGCGTTATAGGCGGCGTGGTCATGTTTGTGATCCTTCGCGCAATGGGAGGAGTATATGCAGTCAGCTCAGGAATCGTGCTCGGAATTGTTTTAGGCATCCCTGCAATGCTCGTCAGTTTACATGCAAGCCAAACTGCCAGCGTTGGGCCTGCCGCGCGCGTGATTTGGATATTGGCAGCGTTTCTCTTTTGGGGTGCAAGTCTCGGCCGCGCAGAGCAACGACTGATTATTACTGCTTCTGCAGGGAGAAGAACCGAGTCAGGGGTGGAGCGCATTGACCGGCGGCGATTCCTGGTAAAGCTGGGCGGAAGTACAGCGCTGATCACAGTGGCCGGGGTAGTAGTCGGCGAATTAGCCGAAGCGACGCGACAGCAAGCAACGATGACGGCTGCGGTTGGTTTGCCTCGATGGTCAACCACGCATCCATTGCCCAACGCGAATGCGGCGGTAAAGCCTCCGGCGGGGACTCGGCCCGAGTTTACTCCTCTGGAGAGACATTACCGCATCGACATAAACACCCTTCCACCGCGAGTCGAGGAGCAGCAATGGCAGCTGAAAGTCACAGGTCTGGTTGAGGAGCCGCGAGCATTCACTCTGGAAGACTTGCGGCGTTACCCATCCATGAACCAGTTCATCACGCTGTCGTGCATCTCGAACCCGGTGGGTGGGGATTTGATAGGTACAACACGATGGACTGGTGTGAGCCTGCAGCGGCTGCTGCTGGATCTTCGGCTGAAGCCGAGTGCCACGCATTTGAAGATTCGTTCGGCAGATCGGTTTTTTGAGGTTGTCCCGCTGGATGCAATCAAAGCGGATGAGCGAATTATGCTGGCATACGCGTGGGATGGTGTACCGCTGAAGCGGGAGCACGGGTTCCCGCTCAGAATCTACATCCCCGATCTATATGGAATGAAACAACCCAAATGGATCGAGTCCATTGAAGCCACGGATCACTGGGAGCCCGGATACTGGGTAGAGCGCGGGTGGAACAGGGTAGCGCAGATGCATGCGACCTCAGTGATTGACACGGTGGCAGTAGACATGACCATCATCAGCGCCGATCAGCGGAAGTTAGTGCCGATTGGCGGGATCGCGCATGCGGGCGCGCGCGGTATCTCCAAGGTCGAGGTGCAAGTGGATGACGGACCGTGGCAGCAAGCGGCATTACGCGCGCCCCTGTCTCAGCTGACCTGGGTCGTCTGGAGGTATGACTGGCCGTTCCAGTCTGGAAAACACACATTTACCGTACGCTGCAACGAAAGAAATGGAGCGGCGCAAATCACGACGCCGAGTCCGATGGAGCCGAATGGCGCCACGGGTTTAAACACCCGGTCGATGATGCTGTAATCGCCTGCTGCTCGCCGGTGCAAAGATGCGCCGCGAGGATCACTGGTTAGCAAAGTTTTTTCGGAAGGGCCAAAAAACTGGCTTGAGAAATAAAACAAATTTCAAGGAGAAACAGATGAAGGCAGCACGAGTTCTGCGATTCGGTCCACCGAGCGTGATCAGAAATGATGATCTGCCTCGGCCAGAACCCGGCACTGGACAATTACTGGTCCGCGTCAAGGCGGCTGGAGTGGGCAACTGGGACGCACTGGTCCGCGAGGGCAAGCTACCCAACGAGCCTCTGCCCTTGATTCTCGGTTTCGAGCTATCAGGAGTGGTAGAAGGAATTGGAGCTGAAGTTCCAAATTTCAATCCTGGCGACGAGGTGTACGGGGCAACAAACGACCAACTCACCGGTGGATATGCAGAATATGCGGTGCCTTCGGCCGGAAGGATGGCGCAAAAACCAAAAACCTTGAGCTTCATCGAGGCTGCCTCAGCTCCAATCGTGACTGTCACTGCCTGGCAGATGCTTTTCGATTATGCCAATGTAACTGCCGGCCAGACCGTGCTCATCCACGGGGCCTCGGGCAATGTTGGCGCATACGCCGTTCAACTGGCTAAGCAGGCCGGCCTTCATGTGGTCGCGACCGCCGCCTCCGCCAGCCAAGAGTATGTAAGACGGCTCGGCGCGGAAAGAGTTCTGGACTATCACTCCGAGAGATTCGAGGAGTCAGTGACTGGAGTGGATGTTGTCCTTGATACGGTTGGCGGTGAGACGCAGCAGAGGTCGCTTCAAGTCCTGAAGCCAGGCGGGATTCTCGTCTCTGTGGTGTCGCCTGTTTCCGAGACGGAACAAAAACGCTATGGCATTCGAGCAGCCTACTTCTATGTGGATGTGACCACAGCGCGGCTGACTAAGATCACAGAACTGTTCGATAGCGGGAAATTGGCGACGGATGTCGGGACTGTGCTTCCGCTGGAAGAAGCTCGAGTGGCCCACGAGATGCTTGGAGGTGCACCCCACAACCGCGGCAAAATCGTCTTGAGAGTGGCAGCCTGACCTGACCTGCGGGGTTCCTAGCCGGGACACGCTCGATGGAGACCGGTCGTGCTCCTAACTTGTGCTCTCCTTACGCATATTTGAAGGATAACTCTTAATGGATGGCGCTCGATTCACGAACAAGGAGAAGACAGAAGCGAATCTAAGTCGAGCTGCCATTTTCCCGTTGACGAGATTGATGAAGTTCAGCTCGATCTTTCTACGATTTGCCCTCGGAAGCAGCTTCCTGTCCGCAGTCGCAGATAGGTTTGGCCTCTGGGGCCCTTATGGACACCCCAATGTGGCATGGGGCCAATATGCCAGATTCGTGGACTATACGGCCGAACTCAATTGGTTCTTGCCGGCAGCGGCGATCCCGTTTTTGGCAGGTATCGCCACGGCCGCTGAAATTCTCTTCGGTCTTCTCCTTGTTCTCGGCTGGAAAACTCGAATTACTGCTTTGCTAAGTGGAGTTCTTCTGACTAGCTTTGCGCTGACGATGGCGGTGGCTTTGGGAATAAAGGCGCCCCTCGATTTCTCAGTCTTTTCGGCTGCCGGGGGAGCACTGCTCCTGGCGACGTGCGCAGATTTCCCGTTCAGCCTGGACGAATTTCTTTCTGAAGATGGGCAGAAGAAGTGATCTGGTCGCGACGGATACGTCGATGGTAATGCAGTTTCAATGTATAGGAAATACGCGGCTCTGCACTCTCGCAGCACTCATATGAAAGCGCAATCAACCAACCAAGTTGCTCGATACCCAAGGGCCGTCCCAGTGTCCGATCAAGAGAGTGACTCGGTTTCATGAGAGCAGAGTTAGAAAGCTCGGGTGGAACTGCCGCTACACCTCGTATACCTCCGCCAGGCAAGATTCCGTGGCGACCGAAGGTGAATCCCTGGTTGATTGCCGTGGTGGTTGCAATGGCAGCCTTCATGGAGTTTCTCGATACCAGCATAGCCAATGTCGCTTTGCCTTACATGGCGGGCAATCTGGGCGCCACCAACGACGAGAGCACCTGGATCCTGACCTCCTATCTGGCCTCAAACGCGATCGTGCTTCCGCTCAGCGGATGGCTTGCCGGCTACCTTGGCCGCAAGCGCTTCTTCATGGTCTGTCTCGCGCTTTTCACCCTGAGCTCATTGCTCTGCGGGCTCGCTCCCAATCTTGGCGCCATTATCCTGTTCCGCACGCTGCAAGGCGCCGGCGGAGGCGGTTTGCAGCCCATGGCCCAGGCGATCCTGGCCGACACGTTTCCTCCCCAGCAGCGCGGCCTGGCGTTCGCAGTTTTTGGCGTTACGGCCGTGGTTGCACCCACGATTGGACCCACCTTCGGCGGCTGGATTACCGATAATTACAGCTGGCGTTGGATCTTCTACATCAATATCCCGGTGGGCATCCTTGCCCTCTTCCTGGTGTACAAGCTGATCGAAGACCCGCCGTGGACGAAGAGGGCCGCGGTGGTGAAACTGGATTATATCGGCATAGGGCTGCTGGCCCTCGGCGTGGGCGCCCTTCAGGTTCTGCTCGACAAAGGCCAGGAGGATGATTGGTTCGGCTCCCAATTCATCGTGACCCTCACCATCATTGCAGTTGTGTGTCTGGTCGCGTTGCCCATCTGGGAATTGTTTCAGAAAGCTCCCATCATTGACGTGCGTCTCTTCACGAACTTCAACTTCCTCGGCGCAAACGTGATGATGTTCGTTCTGGGGATCTTGCTGTTTGCTGCTCTGGTGATGATTCCGCAATTCCTGCAGACCTTGTTGGGCTACACATCCACCCTGGCCGGTTTGGTCCTCTCAGGAGGAGGCCTGTTGTTGCTCTTCCTGATGCCTGTGGTCGGAACGCTGACCGGCAAGATCCAAGCGCGTTATCTCATCGCCGTTGGCTGGCTGGCGCTTTCCATCGCCATGTTCTACACCTCCAGAACGTTGGATCTTCAGATCAGCTTTCGCCATGCGAGCGTGTTGCGCATCGTCCAGGTGGTTGGCTTTGGGTTTCTGTTTGTTCCGATCACGCTGGTTTCCTATGTTGGAATGCCAGCGGAGAAAAGCAACAGCGTAGCCGGATTGTTGAACTTCATGCGCAACATTGGAAGCAGCATCGGCACTTCGATGGTGACGACTCTCATCGCCCGCCGTGCCCAGGTCCACCAGGCTTACCTGACTGCGCACATCACGCCGGCGCACCCATCTTTTCTTCAAAGTGTGAACGCTTTGGCTCGCCACCTGATGGCATCAGGCCTGGATAGCACCATGGCTCTCCGCCAGGCGTATGGACGAGCCTATCGCGAGACGATCGCCCAGGCGACCACGCTCGCGTACATCGATACGTTCTCAGTTCTAGCCGGAGGAGCCGCCATTATGTTCCTGCTGTCTTTCTTCCTCAAGAAAAACGAACCGGGAGGCGGAGGTGAGGCCGCTGTGGGATAACGCCATGGACGAAATTCGAATCATCACGATCGACCGGGAATACGGGAGCGGAGCGGGCGACATTGCCGCCGAGCTGGCGACGCGCCTGGGCTGGAATCTCTGGGACCAAAGGCTTACCGATGAAATCGCCTTCCTCCTGGATTGCGAGCGGCGCGCCGTGGAGGAGCGGGAAGAACACAGAGACCCTGCCATGTATCGCCTTTTCAAATCGTTCCTGCGCGGAAGTTTTGAAGGCACGATCAACATGCCGCGGCTCAGAATGGTGGATGCCGATTGCGTTCGCGACGCCACACAAACAATTGTGAAGGAAGTAGGAGAGAGAGGGAACTGCGTGATCGTTGGCAGGGGAGGTGCGTACTACCTCGGAGCCCGCCGGGACGCTTTTCACGTTTTCGTCTACGCCCTGTTTGACGATAAAGTCCGGCGCGTCCAGGCGACCGGCAAGACGGAAAAGGAAGCCATCGCCCTGATCGAACAGGTGGACGTCGACCGCGCATCGTTTATTCAGCAGTACTTTCACGTCGATTGGCCGGAGCGGCAGCGCTTCCACCTGATGGTGAATTCCAGCATGGGCGAGCAGGTTGTGGTGGAGACCATCGTTGATGCCATGACGACGCTGGCCCAACACAGGGCGTGACCACTAATCCTGCGGAAAGAAGAAGGGATTACCAATGCTGCAATCAGAGCCGGGGAAAATGCTAACGCTTCTATCGGTCGTTTGTTTTGTCTTCGCGGCACTGCAGCCGGGCCGTGCGCAAACCACCGCTGCTCCACCGGCAAGTGCGGCGGCCGCATATGCGGCGGCCGGAGGCGCGGCACAGAGCGCACCTTCCCCCGGAGGCGCTCCACGAACGCTTCCGTCTGGAGCCGCTCCGGCCGCCGCGCAGCAAAGCCCGTTTCTGGGCAGCGTTCCCACCGGCCATCCGACGGGAACAACGCTGGCGCTTTCACTCAAGGATGCACTCAACCGCGCGCTCAAGTACAACCTGGGCATCATCCAGAGCGACCAGAGCACACGCGCGGCTCGTGCTCAGCGCCTGCGCAATTTGAGCGCCTTGCTCCCTTATCTCTCGGGACAACTCTCGGCAAGGGTGGAGCAGATCAACCTACAGGCACAGGGGCTGAGGCTCATCACCGTTCCCGGACTCTCTATTCCGACAATAGCCGGCCCTTTTCAAGTCGAGGACATTCGCGGTTATCTCTCGCAACGTATTTTCAACTGGTCTGATATCAAGAATTGGAAATCAGCCTCGCAGTCGGAGACTGCGGCTTTTTATTCTTACAAGAGCGATCGCGATCTGGTGGTCCTGGTTACCGCCACTGCTTATTTGCAAGTTCTGGCTGACGTGGCCAATGTGGATTCGAATCGCGCTCAGGTCAGGACCAACCAGGCCATCTATGACCAGAATGTCGACCTGAACAAGCAGGGTGTCATCGCCAGCATTGACGTTCTTCGCGCCAAAGTGCAGTTTCAAAGCCAGCAGCAGCAACTCATTGCCGTGGAGAACCAGCTGGCGATTGACAAGCTCACCCTGGCGCGGGTCGTCGGCCTGCCGAGCGGCCAGCAATTCGATTTGACTGACACAGTCCCTTACTCAGCGCTGAAAGCCATTACTCTTGAGGAAGGTTTGCGGCAGGCGCGCGCAAGGCGACCGGATTACGTGGCCGCGAAAGCGCAGGTCCGGGCGGCTGAGTTGTCCGCGCAGTCAGCGGCAGCGCAGAACTATCCATGGGTAGGACTCGAAGCCAACTACGGGGACATCGGCAGTCCGAACTTTGGCCGCTCGCACGGAACTTTCCTGGTGGCAGGAACGCTCAACATACCCTTATTCCTGGGAACACAAGTTCGTGCTGACAAATTGCAGGCGGACACGGTTCTCGAGGACCGCAAGGCCCAGCTCGCAGACCTGGAAGGCAAGATTGACGACCAGGTACGCACTGCGTTTTTCAATCTTCGCTCATCGTCCGACCTGGTTGCGGTGGCGCTGAGCAACATCGACCTGGCAAACCAGACGTTGGTCCAGGCGCAGGCCCGTTTTACCGCGGGTGTCACCAATAGCGTTGAAGTAGTGCAGGCCCAGCAAGCGGTGGCGGCGGCGAACCAGTCTTATATTGCCAGCCTTTACAGCTACAACTCAGCGAAGATCTCGCTCGCGCAAGCCATTGGCGTGGCGGAACAATCGGGCCTTGAATTTCTAGGAGTGAAGTAGCCATGACAGATCCGGGAACACAAACGCCGGAAAGACCGACGCACGAAGAACCGATCTCTAGCGAAGAACCGAAACACAAGGGCACCGGAGTGGGGCCCAGCAGGATCATGAAGCGGCGCCTGGACCGACGCACGAAGATGCTCGGAGGGCTGATTCTTTTGATTGTTGCCGCCCTAGGGCTTCTGCTGTATCGGTACTTCACTCTCTATGAAAGTACAGATGACGCACAGATTGACGGTTATATCTATCCCATCAGCCCGCGCGTGGCCGGCTTTGTTACGCGCGTGACCGTGGACAACAATCAATATGTGGAAGCCGGCACCGTACTGGCGCAACTCGATCCCAAGGACTACGAAGTGGCCGTGGCGGAAGCCAAGTCAACTTTCGTCAACGACCAGGCCAACGCTGCGGCGCAAGGAATCAATGTGCCGATCACGTCAGTGAGCACGTCCAGCACGCTCTCGACCGCCGAGGCCGACCTGCTGAACGCGCATGCCGGGCTGGCAGCAGCGCAAAAACAGTTCGACGCAGCTCAAGCCGCGCTGCTCCAGGCTGAAGCCAACGACCTGAATGCGCAGGACAGCGTCAAACGATATAAGCCGCTGGCGGAGAAAGACCAGATCCCGCAGCAACAATACACGCAAGCGGTGCTGGCGCAGAGAGGCACGGCCGCAGCGGTCGCGAATGCGCGGGCATCATCATTGGCGGCGGAGCAATCCGTAACCCAGGCGCGGGCCAAGATCGCGCAGGCTGAAGCCGGAGTGCGCAACGCGGGCACGCGTCCCGAGCAGATTTCGGCACAGAGAGATAAAGCGCGCTCGGCGGAAGCGCAGGCGCAAAGCTCTGACGCCAAACTTCAGCAGGCGCAATTGAACTTGCAATATGCCACGATCGTGGCGCCGGTGAGCGGAATCGTGAGCCAAAGGTCGGCGCAGCCGGGACAAAACGTGGCTGTAGGCCAGCAGTTGATGACGATCGTGCCACTCGACAGCCAGAACATCTGGGTGACGGCCAATTTCAAGGAGACGCAAATGAAGCACATGCGGCCGGGGCAGCCGGTGGAAATCTCAGTTGACGCCTACGGCCGTACTTACAACGGTCATGTTCTCAACATTGCCGGAGCCACGGGGTCCCTTTTCAGCCTGTTGCCGCCGGAGAACGCTACTGGCAATTACGTGAAGATTGTGCAGCGGATCCCAGTCAAGATTGTTTTCGAAGCCGGCCAGGACCCGG
>DATAEJ010000050.1:0-8591 GCA_036258095.1 Candidatus Angelobacter sp.
GCATAATTCGGCATTTCATCCTCCGCGGCGAAACAAGAGAGCGAAAAGGAACGTCGAGTCACGCCGTCTTCAGCCAGGTGCGCATTGCTGTGCCGCACTGAAGGGCATGGCGATTCTGTGAGCACGGCACGGGCTGGTTACGCCCGTGCCGTCCGAGGGGGTGTGCTCGTCAGACTTCGTACTCGTATTCGAACTCACGCGATTGCGGACGCTGTCCGCCAGCCTTCTGCCGGCTGTTGGTGGTCTTGATCGGCGTGGGCTGCGTCTGCTCCCAGGGAAGCACGCGATGCGACCCAGTACGCTTGCCGAGTCCCATGGCCTGGGCGCTTGTGAGCCACTCTTCCGACTGCTCCGCGATCTCGAGCAACAGGGTTTCAAACTGCGAA
The DNA here is from genome assembly GCA_036258095.1 of Candidatus Angelobacter sp. Lineage (GTDB taxonomy): Bacteria > Acidobacteriota > Terriglobia > Terriglobales > Acidobacteriaceae > Angelobacter. Next base: position 387 of record DATAEJ010000050.1, read on the forward strand.
CGCGTCGTCTGCAGGATGTGCGGCTGCGCCAGCCAGCGCAGAACCTCGCGTCCGGTAACGCCCATGCGCTGCCGCGGCGAGGTGACCAGCCGCTCGTTGTAGTAGCGGATCAGGACTTCTTCCACCACGTCCCAGGCGTTGTCCGCGCCGAAAAGCCGTTTCACGTCATCGGAATCGAGAATCTTGAATGCTTCTTCGAGGAGCTGCATCACTTCAACGCGCAGCACGTTCAGATGGCCGAATGACAGCCACTTGAGGTTGTTGCGCAAGTCCAGACCAGCGCGGCGCACAATCGCGATCGAGCCGAAGCTGGGATCGTAGGCGCGCTCGCGGATGACGTCGGAAATCCGCTTGTCGCGCCAGAACAAAGTTACCTGGTGGACAAAGTGAGCAAACAGCTTGTGGAAGTCACTGTTGGCTCGCGATCCCGTGGGAACCGGCGCGCTTCCATACCCGAAAATCCGTTTGTAAGCAGAAAGCCGGTCGTTCTTCGTGTAGCGCAGCACATCGCGGCGATCGAACTGGTAAAGCGAGAAAGCGCCCGGCCCCGCCGACAACCGCACTGCGCCGGCCTTGAACAATTCCTGGAGCTTCTGCACCACGCGGAACACGCCGATCTTTTCATGCTGCCAGAGGTAATACATGTCTCCCACGGCAATGATGCGTTCGGACGTGATCGTCTCGTCGTAAGGCTCAACCCCCTGGGGCATGCGCGCGGTGCCGAAGTCTTTTGCGGCCTCGGGACCAACGCCGGCCAGGGCAGCAAGGCCCTTGTCAGGTGGCGGCGGAATCTTGAGGTCGGCATCCACCACAGAGGCCAGCATGTCATCGATCTGTTTGGTGATCGCATCGGCCAGCTGAGGATTGGCCACCAGATCCGCCGAGAGCCGGCTGGCTACCTGCTCCCGCAGCGCTGCTATCCGATCATATAAGCCCTGATAATCTTTTTCTGTAGCCACGGTGCGCCTCCTAAATTCACGCTTATCAAATCACCATAACTTTGTCTCGCTGATCCGAACACCCAGAAGCTCAGACCGTTACGGTGACCCGATGACGAACCTTGACGTGCTTTCCATCCCAGGCGATGGCATTTGCCAGAGTTGCTGATTCGCCATTTGGGTTCGTGACGGTAACATCGTATTTCCCGGGTTTGGTTGGACTGAAATGAGAATCAATCCGCTGGGACGAATAGAACGAAGTTCTGTCTCCAGCAGTAACAACGGACCCAGAGATGAATGACACCGTTGCGGCGGGATCGAAATCGTTACCAAAAATCGCGAACGTGCCGTCAAGGTCTTTGATTTCGGTAATCGCGAACTTGTCTTCCGCCGGCGGTACCTGCTGCTCTACCTGCTGGATCAGTACGACTAGCGCCTCAAGCTGATCGTTCAGGTCATCGAGCGAGTTGCGGACCCGCGCCGTCCTTAACCCATCCGGCAACACGTCGATATTGAGCGGCTCATGGGCTTCTTCAACCAGGTTCTGGAGAGACTGCACCACCGGAAGAATGTTGTTGGTTACTGATATCTTGCCGCCATCGCGGAGCAGGCGTGGTCCCTCGTCCGACGCAAAGCTCTCCACTTCATTCAGCACGTCTTCCAGGAACATCGGAGCGAGCGCAGGATCGGTGAACTCAAGCAGCAGGGCCTGGCGCTCATTCGGCCCGATGAAGACTGAATCGAGCGCGAAGCGGACTTCGTTTACGGTTTCAGAGATCACAGTAAACTGCCGCGAAATCAGCACTAACTGAGTTCCGAAGAATGCAGGCGCCTTGGTTCCCAGCCGGAAGAAGTTGCGATTCGCGATCCAGCTTTGCATGAGTGAGGTCAGGTAGTCTGAGATTACTCGGAAGTTTGTGATGTCCTGTTCGTCGCCTACTGAATTGTTGAATGGATTATTGGTGAAATAGATTCCGTAGGTATCGCGCAGCTCTCCCAGCGTGCCAGCCACTTTGTCGGGATCAAATTGCACCCGTCCGTGGTGCAGCTTCGCCGGATTTTGTCCAAGCAAAATCCCGAAGTAAGTATCAATTCGGAGGATTGACGGAAGGCCAACGGTGCCGAGCTCCTTGACGATTTCGGTCATCTGGCTCCGCGCCATTTCGCGCAAAGCTTTCACATACTCAGGATCCGCTTCCGGATCCAGCGGATAGAGACCATCCAGGAGCGGCAGAGCGCTATCCAGCGCGTTCTTTGCCCGCATGTAAAGGCTGGCCTGCGCACCCGTGATCCCGCCACCAAGGTCCGTTTGCACCGCGTACGTCCGCGGCGTCCAGGTGGCCTCAACATGGCCTTCTACGTCGGAAAGTGTGAATGCCTGCGTCAGGGCTCCCACAAAACCTTTGGGGTCGGCCGAGTTGGTCTTCCAGCCGAGGACGTCACTCACGGCCTTTGCGGCGACCACGCCCAGTCCGCCTCCGCCGCTCCCCGGCATTCCACTACTTCCTCCGGAAGGCAAGCCGACGGGAGAAGGGCGGTAGCCAACCTCTTCAGTAAGGATGGGATAAGAAATCGCATCTTCAACATCGCGCGTGAGCCGCGCAGTTTTGCCTTTGCCAGGTACCTGGCGCGCAATCGTGGCGATGCCGTCTTCGAGGAGTGTGCCATCTTCGGCTTTCACACCCTTCACCACGATGGTTACCCAGTCGCCGGACTGAAATTCTTTGTTGCCTGATGAAGGCGCGAGAGTGATGACTACGATATTATTTTCCGGCCCCTGCTGAATAGTCTGGACCGTGGTGGCGGCATTATTGAGGTTCTTCGGCTCAGTGAAATCAACCGATCCCGGATCAAAAACAGAATAGTGTGCCGGATTGTTATACCTGCCTTTGCTTTTTTGATCCGTGTCCACAGGATCCGAGAAGATGATCGTGATCGAGTTGTTGTCTACGGTGCAATCACTCACTGTAAAAGGCACGGGCATGGTGTTTCTCCTTCCGCCGGATATCGTCGACTTCTCATTCTCGGATCTGCTTACGCTCCCAAAGGGCGCATAAGCCAATCGGACTCCCAGATTTGCTGCTGTTCAAGTAACGCCCTCAATTTCCCAGTTCTCAACTCCGGGTTTTGCCACCGTGATCTGCTGGCCCACGTTGGTCGCCTTCATCGAGATGTTCACGCCACCGAGGCGTTCGGCCAGCTCCTGCCAGCACTCGGCAAACGGAGCGCTGGTGGCCTCCATGGATTGTCGGCACTGCTCGATGCCCTTGCGGATGCTGTTCGACCAGGGCATCCACCCACGGCGCTCCTTACCAACGCGCATCACTTCTTTCAAGTTGTCTTGCGAAAGCAGTTCCGCCGTGAACTGCTGGTCCAGTTCATGAAAACGCTGCTGGCATTTCGTGAGAGCGTGGCGTGCATTATCCAGTTCCACGGGGTGTGTCACCGCGCTCTGCGCCTCCCCGTAAGACCTGCGAATGTGATGCAGCGTGCTCATCATGTCCACCATCTTGTTTTCCAGCGCGTCGGCCAGCGCGATGTCATCATTTGGCGGCGTGTCGCCAATATTGACCTGCAACGCCTCGAACGCGTCATACAGCTTGTGCAGGGCGATCTCGAGTTGACTGAATGTCTGTTCCAATGCCATGGGATCACCCGCTCGCCAGAGCCTTATAGAAATTCTTTGTTAGTACTTCCGGCCTCGCCAGTCGGCGCTCCAGCGCCATGCGTACCGCGCCGATCAGGAAACGCTCGGGAATAATTCCCGGATCCACGCCTGCCGCCAGGCGTTGGGCCGCTTCCTCAATCATTTGCTGTTCTTTGCTGCCGAAATTGAGCACCTTCGCCAGGCTGCGGTTTCCCAGTGACTTGAAGGGCTGGTAGCACATTGCGTCCACGGCGAGAGGGCACGCTTCCTTGAACGACTTCACGACAGCTTTTGGTATGTTGCCGGTCCCGGTGCCGGAATAGATTTTTTTCCACGCTTTCTCGTACCGGTTGCTCTCCGCCTGAAAGCCCATTCGACGAAGCAGTTCAGTGTTGATGAGCATGCGCAGATACGGTGTTGGGTGCGGCCCTCGTCCGCTGAAGTGAACCACCGTCTCAGGTTCGCGGGCCAGAATGTCCATGAGCGATCCGATGAAGCATGGTCCACCCAGCAGCATGCCGCTCATATCGGCAAACATTTCGCGGTTCCACCGCACCCACGTCCTGGCGACCTGGCGGCTCGCGCCGGCTTTGAGCAGTCGGAGGCCGACCGCGCGGGGCACATCGCGGGAGAGTCCGAGGTCGTTCTGCAGGTTGTGGCTGATCTCATGCAACACCGCGCCCAGCGTCCACGGATTGACCAGGCGATGGTACGGCAGCTGGATCAGCGGGAACGGGTTCAGTTGTTTACCCAGGCGTTTGAGGGGGATTCCGCGCCGGAACGTCGCCGGCGAAAATCCGGTAGCCATATAGGAAAAAGGTGGTGGCGCCGGGATCGGCCTGGCTACCGCGAGTCCAAGATAGCTGGCGCGGTAGCAGTCAAGCCCGATGCGGTCGCAGCTGAGAAGCCATTTCGCGTATCGCGATTGTCTTTGTCCAAAAAGTTCAAAGTAAAAATCCCAGATCTTTTCAATCGCACGGACCCAGTGGTGAGCGCGGGCTTTGTGCCGCATGAGTCTTTGCAGACGCTCTGTACTGGGGTTCTCTGAGGTTGCAGTTACCTGCTGGCTTACTTTTTCTGACATGCTCAGCAGACCGCGACGGAGAGCAGTGATCAGTCCATTGACGGCCTGGATGTGGCCGGCGGTTGGAGCTTCTGCGCCGGTGCCGAATTCATCCACTTTGAAGGGCCGCAATGCCGCCGCATGGCGCGTGACGTTGATTGCCTGCGCGCGCAACCATGGCACCATCACACCGGAGGAAGCGCTGCCGCGCTTCGTCGTGCTCGGCGACGGCGGTGCCTCTCCGGGTTGTGACGTGAACGAGCTTTCTACCAGCGTAGCCATGGCTCTTGCCTCAGCAGTTCGTTATTTGTTGCCTGCCCGCAAACCGCAGGAGCTGTTCTGGCGCAGGCTCACAGGCCGGCGCGTTGATGAACACAGAGGTCGCCTACGCGCCCCCACCGCAGGAGCACCGGGTACACATGCATGTTCCATAACGAGCCTGAGGAACACTGACTGCTCCGGGCTGATAGGCAACTCCTGGAGCGGCATAGCCCGGAGTTCCGTGAACGTGAGTTGGATAGGTAACGGTCGAGACCGGTTGGGTGCCTGCGTAGCCGACAGTGACAGGCTGCTGAGCCGCTGTCCCATATCCGTACCGGTAAGGGCTGTAGCGCGCATGGGGTCTCGCGAGCCCACGAGCGTAACGGCGGTGGAACCTGTTCTCGAGACGGTGATGCCTGCGCAGTGCCTGACGCCTTTGCGTTGGATGCGCAAGGACACGACGTGTCTGCCGTGCCAGGGTTCGCACTGCGCCTTGTGGGGTAATGTGCCGGCCGTGGGCAGCCTGTCGAGCGATGCTTCCCACGGTTCGGCGAGCAATGGCGGGCACCGTCTTGATGAGGTGACGTGTTTGAGGATTGCGATACAGCGTCTTCGTCACCTTTCCAATTCCCCTGGTGAGTTGAGGCGTGGCTTTCGTTACAGCCCGTGCAATCTTCGGCAGTGCCTTCCTGGCCAGAGGAGCGATCGCCTTGGCCGCCACCGGTAGCAGCTTGCTCGCAGCCATTCCTATCAGGGGAAGGAATTGTTCGGCAGCTTCGTCCTCAGACTCAGCCTCAAACGCAAGTTCTCCCAGATGTTCCATCATTGCGTCAGGGTAGATTTTGCGTATCGGGCTGATTTCCTCCTCGGACTCCGCCTCAGCCTCGAACGAGCTTTCATCTTCGAACTCGTCCTCGCTCTCGCCGAGGAGGCTGCCGACCACATTTCCTATGGCGCCGAGCCAGCCTTCGCCCTCAAGACTCGATTCATCTTCGAGCTCGTCTTCCAACTCGCCCTCTCCCGAGTACTCGTCTTCGAGCTCGTGGACCAGTTCCATCTCGGATTCATAAGCCATGACATTTCCTCCTCAGCTTGTACTGCTGACCATCGTGGTTTTTACGCCAACCGTCCTTAGCGAATGGCCGAGCGACGGCGGGCCATTGAACTGGCGCGGACGCGCCGCCGCGGCTTCTTATAAGCTCGGCTCACTTTCACGTTGCGAGTAATGGCGGCAGCGCACGCACGCGGGCTGCTCAGAACACGACGCACCTGCTTTGCCGCAGCGCGGGCCGCGCGCTTGCGCGTGATGGGAATTCCACGAGCTGCCTGGCGCTTCAGGTCCTTTACGGTACGGCGCATGATGCTCGGCACTGCTCGAACGGCAGGACGCGTAGCGCGGCGCCGCCGCAGTATGCGGGTAAGAATCGCGGTGCCGCGAACCAGATGCGGCAGGATGCGGCGCAACGCGCGGCGGTCTGCCGGAGAGATCACTGTCAACGTGGCAGCGCCGGCCATGGCTTCAGCTTCACCCTCATGGGCTTCCTGCGATGCAGCTTCCGCCATCATCTCGGCCACAGCCTCATTGTGGCTCAACGGGTGAGCGGCGATCTCGTGAACCATTTCCTGTTCGCCTTCCGCTTCGGTCTCGAATTCTTCCTCGAACTCGCCCTCGCCGAGAGCTTTGCTCGCGAGACTTCCAAGCGCAGTGCCGAACGGACCGCCTATGGCGGTACCAACGATTGGCGCAGCCACCTTGGCCACCTTCTTCAGGATGGGCGCGGCCTTTTTCAGGAATTTCTTGATTCCGCCAAAGAACTGTTCGCCCTCATCTTCGCTCTCGAAAGAACTTTCATCCTCAAGCTCTTCTTCGCCCTCACCAAGCAGGCTGCCAACGACGTTGCCAATTGCGCCAAGCCAGCCCTCGCCTTCAGGACTTGATTCATCTTCGAGTTCTGCCTCGAGCTCGCCTTCATAGGAACTTTCATCCTCGAGCTCATCTTCGCCTTCACCCAGCAGGCTGCCCACCGCGTTGCCGATGGCGCCGAGCCAGCCCTCGCCTTCCAGACTTGATTCGTCTTCGCTTTCGAGTTCGCCCTCATGGAACTCTTCTTCCAGTTCCATTTCCAGTTCGCCCTCATGCATATCCGCCATGGTCATGACCTCCTCACGGTTAATGACGACCTCAGCAAATTAGATCGCCGCGCAAAATGAAACCAGTCACATCTTGCAGTGAGCAGATTTGAGGTCACTGGAAATGGTTCGCTGAAACGAGTTACAGCAGAGGGTGGGATTGCCGATTAGCTGTGGTGATATCCGCCAGCAGCTTTTTCGCTGAGTGATTTTAGTGATGGATTCTTTTGCAGATGTTTGATCGCACGCTGCAGATCTTCCAGTAGAAGTCCGGCAAGATCGCGGCTTACGCCGAGTCGAGTGACAACCCGCTGAACAATCAGATCGGCGCGGTTAGAAGGCATGGGATAGGCTGGAATCTGCCAGCCTTTCACACGCAGGCGGTCCGCGAGATCGTAAAGTGTGAATCCATGCTTTCTGTCCTTTGCAAGAGTCCACGTGCAGCCTGGGATTCCGCCGCGCCCGTCATAAACAAGCTCGAAAATGCCAAGTTTTTTCAATTCGCCCGCGAACCACGTGCCTACGTCCGCACATGCCCGCAGGATCTTTGCGAACCCCTCACGTCCGAGCCGGACAAAGTTGTAGTACTGCGCGATCACTGGCCCACCCGATCGCGAAAAATTGAGCGCGAAGGTCGGCATGTTCCCGCCAAGGTATTTCACCCGGAAGATGAGCTCTTGCGGCAGGTCCCCGGCTTCACGCCAGATTGCCCAGCCGCAGCCCAGTGGAGCCAGACCAAATTTGTGCCCCGAGGCGTTGATCGATTTCACTCGGGGCAGGCGGAAGTCCCATACTACGGAAGGTTGAATGAAGGGCGCGATAAAACCGCCGCTTGCTGCATCGATATGTATCGGGATGTCCAGCCCGCGCTCTTCTTCCAGATCATCAAGCGCAAGCGAGATTTGCTGCACCGGTTCGTATTGAAGCGTGTGCGTGACACCTAGCGTGGCCACGACTCCGATGGTGTTCTCATCGCAGCGCTTCAGTACTTCTTGTGGAGAGAGATGAAGGCGCTCGCCTTCGCAAGGAACCTGGCGCAGTTCCACATCGAAGTAGCGGGCAAATTTATGCCAGCAGATCTGGACTGGGCCACAAATCAGGTTCGGCTTGTTTCCCGGAGCGGCTGATTTCCGGCGGTTACGCCAACGCGTTTTCAGCGCCAGGCC
>DATAEJ010000051.1:0-21602 GCA_036258095.1 Candidatus Angelobacter sp.
GCCTTCTCTCCAGTACCCCGTTTGAGCACCTCCGCCTTCACCTGTTCCGGGCTCTTCTCTCCCTTTGCCTGGGCCAGCATGAACTGGGAGTTGATCAGCACGGCCATAACTAACACGCTGATTCTCAGTTTCATGTTTTCTCCTGAAGGTTTGTAGCCTAGAAACCTGAATCTGAGAAAGGAAAGAGTGCAGGTGGGTGAATTGAATAGGAAATGAAAAGACGTGCAGCTGGATTCAGTCCAACTTTTGACCGGTGATCAGGGTCGTGATCCATGCAACCACAGCCCATATGCCCGGCAGCGCGGTTAACGCGACTGAGAAGAGCATGCCAAACTTGTAAAGCCGGACTCTTGGAGCGCGGCGGAAGAAGGCTGCATCGACGATCCAGCCGAATGAGTAGCAGACGTTGGCAAACACGCAGTAATAGAACGGCCCGAAAATCATCACCACAGGCTCTTCAAAATCAACACCCGGTTTTATCGCGGCGGACCCGGCAGTCAGGACCAGTAACCACGAGACGACGCCAATGACGCCTACGTAGGTATTGAAATTGAGACGTCGAGACTCCCACCACTGAATTACCTCTCTTCTATTGCTAACCGAGACTTCTGGTGGCCAGCGCAGTAGTGCTTCCATGGGGACTCCAGATGTGCGACCGGGGGACTGTCCGGCTCGCGATGAAAGTGTCAACTATGTCCCTGGTTCAAACTGTCAACCATGTGCCCGGTTCGTACCAGAGAAGCGCACATGGCAAGAGTGCCTGTGCTACACAATCTTGAAAAAGCGCGGCATCTTCATGGCGCACGCTCGGCCAAGAGCCCGCAGCATGCCGCGGCTCTACGCTGGACGTTGGGCAGACCTCACGCAGGTTGTAACCGTCACTTTCCAAGTCTTCTCCTCTATTATGTTGCGGAGGGTCTCGACTCGGGTACGGCGCCTCCGCCTCAATTCTCGCGTTCAGGGCGAGTGCGAACTTACGGGAAAATGCTGCTGGCGCGAATGGGATGCTCATCAGGATGATGCACGACGAGAACAAAGACGGCGCGAACCAGATCGCCGTCATTACGCACCAAGTCCATGAAACGGTATGTAACAGTAATTTGAACCACGCTCTTGTCCGCGTGTTTGGCGTACCACTGCGAAGGCTCCGCCGGCGCCGTCTGAGAATCCAGGACTTTTCTGACCAGGTCTTGTTCAGATTCGAGTACAAAGTCCTGCCACTTCAGGGACCTAAACTGCTCAGAACTGTATCCGAAAAGGGACCTGAAACGCTCATTCGAGGCAATGAAGATCTCATGCTCCACGTCGAAAATGAATGCAGCCGAGGGTACAACGTCCAGGAGCTGCTGGAGACTCCGTTCGCGATCTGGAAGGCCCATGGATGGTTGGGACATTGGGTGGGCTGATTTTGAGACACTCGGAACTGCCCCGTCAAGATGCAAACTGAGGCTGCGAGCGTAACTTAGCCTACGTGCACTTTGGGGGACGGAGCAGAAAGAGTCTGCCGCGGATGGACGCGGAACGCACGGAATATCAGGGAGATGCGAGGGAGGAATTTGGTAGCGCTACCGGGAATCGAACCCGGGTTTTAAGATTGAGAATCTCACGTCCTAACCCCTAGACGATAGCGCCACACTCATTGAAACGGGGACAATTCGAGTATACCAAAGCAGAGCGGACGGAGCGATTTCCAGAAGCGCCGAAATTGCCAAAAGGATCCGATTGAAGCGCACATCGCACTGCAATCGAGAGCCTCGGGATCGTGAGCTTCCGTCGGGAACTTCTCCAAGAAAGTTCTTGACATCCATGACGGCGTCTGTATGATGGATTCGTAATTTGTTTGCTGATGAGGCGCGGCCCTCTTCAGACGAACCAGAGGAATCTGACCCCGGCGAAAGCCGGGGTTTCGTTATTTGAGGGCCACGAACCTCTGCTTATCGGCAGAGGGGTCGCAAAGGCAATCGCCGGAATCGCGAGTAATCGCACGTAATCGCCGGAATCCGACCCAGCAATCCAAAATCGATTGCCGGGAGCTGGCTTCGGACATGATGGAAAACCAGCGAGCACGAGCGGGGATCCGCGGGGACAGGTCGGGATCAACCGGGACGTCCCGCCGGACGAAGCCGGGACACCCCCGGGACGACGGGGGACGAAGGGGGACGAACCGGGGGGCGGCAGGGGGAGTACATCGCCGGAATCGCGCGTAATCGCCGTAGTCGCCGAAATCGGAAAGAGAAAACCCTTTCCATAGAGGAACCGAACCGCAGAGTACACAGACTATCGCAGAGGATGAACCAGATACGGAGGATCGATGAGCACAACGAAGAGAGATGGACAGGGACGAATTTTGCCAAGGCCGCAGGATGACCCGGAAGCGAAGGTGCATTTGCATCCGGTTGGCTGGTTTGCCGAATACGAAGAAACAGAAGCGCGCGAGAATTATGCGCGGGAGATATGGAGTGAGCAGCTGGTCAGGAAGAACTGGGAGAACCGTGAAGTGGGCAGGCTGTGCACGGAGATGTACCAGAAATTTCAGGCCTACAAAGCGTTTGTGGAGAAGCGGCACCCCTACGACGCGGGCCGCGGTGACGGACAGCCAGTAGATTTCCCGGAGCACCTGCTGTTTGCGGACGCGCTGGTGGAATATGAACAAAAGCGGCAGGCGCTGGCTGAGTCAGCCAGGCAGAGCCTGGAAAAGGCGAGACAGGCAGCGCGGTGCGAACACATCCACACAGATGGTCGACAGTGCGGGTCACCGCGGATGAAAGACCACACGCTGTGCTATATGCACAACAGGATGGCAGAGGCCAAAGCCGCGAAGCTCGACCTGGGACCGATGGAAGACGCGGACAGCATTCAACTGGGGATCAAGAAATTACAGGCCGCTGTGATTGATGGAACGCTGGACGCGAGCCAGGTGCGTCAACTCGCGTACCTGATTCAGCTTGCAGCATGGAATGTGCGAGGGACGCTGTTTGGATCTCGCGAGCAGGGTGAGCAGGGCGTCAGGTGATCAAAAAACCGAAACCGGTCGCCGCAGATTAACGCAGAAAAACCCAGATGAAGAATTGGAGGGTAATCGTTTAAGCATTTGTAATGATGGAAGCGGCCCGATTGGCTCGGGCCTGATGCAAGGCAGATGTTGATTCGGTCAGGATCGGAGTCGCGGATCGACGGAGGCTTGCGGCCGAGCATTACGGGAACGACAGTAATCACCCAGAATTCCTCAACTTTTTCATGAAGAGGGCCCCCGTGACAAAGAAAGATTTCTTATAATTTCGATGAGGCAGCGCCGCGCCCGTCACAAGCAAGTTCACAATCGCAGGAGTTGATTTAAGCAAGTTATGGCGACCAAGAAGACGACAGGCACAAAGACCACCTCGAGCAGGAAGCCCAGGACGACGCAGAGTCGGGTAACCCCGATCGATCGCGCGTCAGAGAACGGCGCCAGCAGTGTTGAGACTTTCCCTTCCGCAACCATTCATCCCGGACTTGAAGAGGAGATCCGGCAGCGGGCTTATGAACTCTATGAAGAGCGCGGCCGGCAGGATGGGCTGCACGATGAAGACTGGGCCCGCGCCCAGACGGAAGTGCTGCAGAGATACCGGAAAGAAAGCGCGTAAAGCACTGTAAATGAAGCAAGTTCTCCTTCTTGACGATAACCCGGCTCAGCTGACCATCCGGCAATTGGTGTTGCATAAGGCGGGACTGGAGAGCCATGTGGCTACGAGCGCCCAGTCTGCACTGGCGCTGCTGCGCAGCGAACCAGGCCAGGAGAAAATAGGGCTGGTGATTACCGACCACCTTATGCCGGGCACGGACGGCAACGAGTTTGTACAGGAATTGCGGAGCTTCAACACTGACATCCCGGTCATTGTTATCAGCGGTTTAGCGGAAGCCGAACCGGAATACGACGGTCTGAACGTGGAATTCCGAATGAAGCCTTGCGATCCTGAGGACCTCATCGCATTAGTCAAGGCTAAGCTGAATAATCCTGAGCATCGGGCGACCGCCTAATTGCATTGCTAAGCTGTTGAAATCATACTAAGCTCAGTACGATGCCACTATTAGGAAGCTTTTGCCTCTTATTCGCTTTGGCGCTAAGCGCCTACAGCTTTGTGGCCGGAATCATAGGTTTTATTCGTAAGGATGAACGGGGGTTCCGGCTGGCTGAAACCGCCCGACGGGCTGGGATCGGCAGCTTTGTAGCCGTTACGGGCGCAGCGCTTGCGCTGATATGGGCGGCTCTGAACAACGACTTTTCGGTCGCATACATTCTCCATCACAGCAATCGCGCTCTACCCACTGCTTACAAATTGGCTGCGCTGTGGTCCGGACAGGAAGGCTCGCTGCTGTTCTGGGCCTGGCTGCTGACGACATACGGTTTTGTGCTGCGGTTGCGTCACAAAACTGACCGCAGGCTCTTCGCATCGGCGTCCATGGTTCTGGCCGGCATTCAGGTTTTCTTCCTGATGCTGGTAAATTTCGTGGCCAATCCGTTTGGCATCATGGATCGGGTGGCGCTGGATGGCAATGGGCTGAATCCGCTGCTGCAGTATCCGGAGATGGTCATCCATCCGCCGATGCTGTATCTCGGTTATGTGGGATTCTCAGTGCCATTCGCGTTTGCGATGGGAGCGCTGATCAATCGCTATCCGGGTGAAAAGTGGATCCATATTACCCGCCGCTGGACGATGGTCACGTGGCTCTTCCTGACCTGCGGTATCTGCCTGGGCATGCACTGGGCCTACGCGGTGCTGGGCTGGGGCGGATACTGGGGATGGGACCCGGTGGAGAACGCTTCCCTGCTGCCATGGTTGAGCGGGACGGCGTTTCTGCACTCGGTGATGATGCAGGAAAAACGCGGCATGATGAAGATGTGGAACATGTGGCTGATCTTTACCACGTTCCTGCTTTCCATTCTTGGCACTTTCCTGACGCGCTCCGGAATCGTGCAGTCGGTTCACGCCTTCGCACAGTCGAGCATTGGCGCGTGGTTTGACGGGTTCCTGGTGGTAGTGCTGGTTGCCTGTATCTGGGCGTTCGTGAAATACCGCGGCGACTTGAAATCAGAAAACAAGCTCGAATCCCTGGTCTCACGCGAATCGAGTTTCCTGTTCAACAACCTTGTGCTTCTGGCGGCATGCTTTGCCGTACTGAGCGGAACGCTATTCCCGATCCTTTCTGAGTGGGTACGAGGCTTCAAAATCACCGTAGGCGCGCCTTTCTTCAACAAGGTGATGCTGCCGATCGGGTTGTTCCTGATTTTCCTGACGGCAGTGGGCCCGCTGCTGGCATGGCGCAACACATCGCTGGGCAGCATCAAGCGGAACTTCATGTACCCGGCGGCGCTTTCGTTCGGGTTGGGCGTTCTCCTGGTTTTCCTTGGCGTTAAACCCTGGCAAGACCTTCCTTACCTTTACTCATGGCTCGCCTTCGTGCTCTGCGCACTGGTGCTTTTCACGGTGGCTTCAGAGTTCCTGCGAGGCGGGAATGTGCTTAAGGGCAAACTGAACACCAACCTGTTCGGAGCCATGTATCACCTGACGCGCCGGAACATGCGCCGCTATGGCGGATACATCGTCCACGTTGGGATAGTGCTCATGGTGATCGGCTTCGCCGGCCAGGCATTCAACCTGGAAAAAGAGCAGGAAATGGGCCAGGGCGACACGCTTGCGATCGGGCACTACAAACTGGTCGGGCAGGAATACACGCAGGACGATAACGCCAATTACGAGTCCGAGGCGGCGCTGCTGGATGTTTACAAAGACGGCAAGCAGATCACGCGGCTGAATCCGGAGAAGCGGGTATTCAAGGCAAGCGGCGGCCAGCCGAGCACGATTGTGGCGAACCATTCCACGCTGATTGAAGACCTGTACGTGATCTACGAAGGACGCAATCCTGACACCGGGCACCCAATCATCAAGGCGTTCGTGAACCCGCTGGTCGCCTGGGTCTGGATTGGCTGGCTGGTAATGGTGGTTGGCACCGGAATGGCGCTGGTTCCGAATGCGCAGGCGGTGAAGGTACCCGTGCCGGGATCGGTTGCGGTAGCGGCCATGGAGAAGCGGGGAATGGCTCCCGTGGGAGCAGGGCGATGAAGAAATTTGCCAGGCTCCTGGCCCTGTTTGCCGGCATCGCGCTCCTGATGGGAGCGGATACCAGCGAACTCAGATACCAGAACGTGGGCGGCAAGATCATGTGCAGTTGCGGCTGCGGACAGATGCTGCTGAAGTGCAACCACGTGGGCTGTCCGAACTCCGCAAAAATGATTGGCCAGCTCCGCACCCAACTGGCAAAGACAGACAATGACGAAGACGTGCTGCAGTTCTTCCGCAATGAGTGGGGCGTGACGATGGTGGTTGAGCCAGGGCATCACGGCTTTGAACTGCTGGCCTGGATCCTTCCATTTACCGGACTGGGAGTGGGCATCCTGCTGTTGATCGTGGTAGTGCGGAAATGGAGTCTCAAGCCCGCTCCGATCAACCCGGCGGACGCTCAGCTTGATCCGCAGCTGGAAGCGTTCCGCGCGCAGGCACGCAAGGAGACTGAAGTATGAACGCGGCAACTTTACAGGTGATTGTTCAGATCTTCTGCGCCTTGCTGGCGGCCGTGATCTTCATCTACGTCTTCATTCCAAATCGGGACCGCGAAACGGGCGAGGACAAGACTCGCCTTTCCTACCTCTATGAGAGAAAAGAGGTGGTTTATGAAAACCTTCGCGACCTGAATTTTGAATTCAAATCGGGAAAATTTACCCAGGCCGATTACGACGCGATGCGCGTTGGTCTGGAGGCGGAAGCCGCACGCATACTCGCCGAAATCGAGCAACTGCAGGCCGCTCATGCCTAAAGGAGCTTCAAACTTGAACCGCCTTTTTATCTTTTTATCGTTTCTACTTTACTCATTTGCCGCGACGGCACAGACCATCTCCGGTACGGTAATGAACGGCACAACCCACACTCCGGCCGCTGGTGATCAGGTAACGCTGCTCAAGCTCGCAGGAGGAATGGACGAAGAAGCCAGCACCAAGGCCAACGCGCAGGGAAAATTCTCTTTCAAGGTGAGCGAGACCAATACGCCTCGGCTGCTCAAAGTGGAACACCAGAACGTGAGTTACATGCAGCAGGTGCGGCCGAACGGCGCGCAGCGCGATTTGTCCAACCTTCAGGTGACTGTCTTCAATGTGGTTCCCAAAGCAAATTTGAGCCTGGTGGATGATTCGCAGGTGTTTCAGGCAGACCAGAACTCGCTGCATGTGATCCGGATTTTCCGTGTGAGGAATACTGCCACTCCACCGGTGACGCAGGGTCAGTTTGAGTTCACGCTGCCGGAAGGAGCCAATATTGATCGCGCGCAGGCAGTCGGTTCCAGCGGGATGCCCACCATCGCCAATACGGTAAAGCTTTCTCAGGCGAACCGGTATGCGTTCGACTTCCCTGTCCGGCCCGGTATGACGCAGTACGAACTGGTGTACACGCTGCCGTACTCAGGATCGTACAAGGCGAAAATCCCGATCGAAGTGCAAGCCGAAAAATTCTATGTGATCACACCGCGAGGAATGAACTTTTCCGGTTCTGAATTCCAGGAAGACCGCTGGCCGCTGGAACCGAATATGAATGTTGCGACGCACTCGCTGCAGCAGGTGGCGCAGAACAAGCAGGTTTCATTCGAGATCTCCGGAACAGGCGTTCTTCCGCAGGACGAGCCGCAGCAGCAGCAAGGTGCTGCCGCAGGCGGCGGAGCTGAAGATTCACGGCCAGGCGGAGGTTTGGGGGTTCCGAACGAGCGTCCTGACCCGCTGCACAACGGACAGTGGATGTTCCTGGGCGTGATGACGCTTTTTCTGGCAGCAGGCGGCGTCTATGTTTACACGGCCAACCAGCCTGAACCAGTACTGGCCGGAGCAGCCGCACGAAAAGCCGCAAAGAACAAAGGCAATACACTGCTGGATGCCATGAAGGAAGAGCTGTTCCAACTGGAAACCGAGCGCCTGCAAGGCAGAATCGGCCAGGAAGAATATGAATCTTCCAGAGCCGCTCTGGACAAGACGCTCCAACGCGCCGTCCAGCGGCAAAAGGGAAAATAGCTTTTCCCCGATTCCGTTTATACTCATTTCGGGCGTGAAGCGTTCATCCGGCTTGCGCCCGATTTCCTTTTCCGAGTACCTACACGACATGAGCCTGATCGTCCGATCTTCATCACTGCACGGCGCCGGCGTTTATACGACTTCTGCGATCAAAAAAGGGAAGAAAATTCTTGAATACACAGGACCGCGGCTGTCAGCAAAAGAGACGGACGGCATGTATTCCGACAACGAGGTCACGTACCTGTTCACGATGGACGATAACAAGACAGTGATCGATGGGTTCGGAATGGCAGCGTTTGTCAACCATTCCTGTTCTCCGAATTGCGAGAGCGACCAGTTTGGCGATCGGATCTGGATTGTTGCGCTGCGAAATATCAAGGCCGGAGAAGAGCTGACGTACGATTACTGCCTTTGGGACGGCGAGCCGGGCGATGAAGCTCCCTGCTACTGCGGCGCGCCGAATTGCCGCGGAACGATGTACTCCGAAGAAGAGGTGGAACGGCAGAAGAAGCTGCTCGCCGAGAAGAACAAGAACGGCGCTGCCAGGAAACGTGCTTAGCAGGCGTGACAGTAGTTATCGGTCGAGAGTTGCTGTGGGTGGCTGATCCAGACGGATCACCATTCCGGTTTGTGCCGGAAGATTAAACTTCTTTTCCTTGTCTTTGGTTGCGATGATGTAGCCACCACCAGCCAGATTTCCCACTGCGAGGCCTTTGAGCGGTGGTCCGAAGGCAGCGCCGGAACCAGGCTGCGATCCAGCGGCTACGCTGCCTGAAGCACGGCTTTCGTCGTCAGTACGTTTTGTGCTGAGCCCATTGGTACTGTTGAGAGAAACGAGATGTGCACTGAGCGGAAGGCTTTCCCCGGTCGGGAGCAGAACGTCACGAAAGCGGACGCTGAGCTTGCCGCGGTCTTTCATGGCAGAGAGCGCGCGTCCGGCTTCACCCTCTTCTGAATCCGCGATTTCGCCCTCTACACGCGCGCCCGAAGGGATGAGAATCATTCCGTTGGCGCCGCGCACCGGTTCGGCAACGGTCGCGGTAAAGCGGTCGCCAGGCTTGGAAGTTTTAGTTGATAGAGGCGTATCGAGTGTGGCGTGCAGAAGCGTATTCGGAGCGAGTTGATCAAGCGCTGACGCAGCGAGCGGTCGCGAGGTGCTGCCATTCGGTGACGACGCGGAAGAATCTGTTCCCACGTTTGCTGAGGTCGCGGATGAAGTGGTGCCTGAAGTCGGAGAGTTGCCCGCAGGAGTTGTGGACGTCCCTGACGCTGTGCCGACAGGCGAAGCTGTACTGCCGGACGACGTCCCGGCTGCAGAGGAGCTCTGGCCGCTGGTTGAAGGAACTGACGAGCCAGACTGACCGTTCGCGAGAACCGTAATCGCGATCAGCAGCGCGAACAGGAGGAGCGGAGCTGCTTTACGCATAGAAAACACCTCATCCGTGAGTTTGCACAAGGTGAGAAGCCGCAATAAGATGGCTTGGTTGGCCGAGCGTCAAACATTTGGGGTTCCAGCTGCATCTCTGTATGTGCGCGATACTCGCCGGGGCTCGTATAATCTTCTGAAGGGGCGTGCTGACTCGAGTCAGTCAGGAGTGAGACAACTTTGACGAATCTGAATGGCCAGCCATCCAAGCCCCGCGTTTTGGTGGTTGATGACGAGCGCGTAATCGCAGACACGCTTTCCATCATCCTGAACCAGAATGGATTTCAGGCTTCGCCCGTCTACACCGGCACGGCGGCAGTAGACATGGCACGCGAAACCCGCCCGCACCTGGTGATCAGTGACGTGATCATGCCCGATATGAATGGCATTGAGGCAGCGATTCGAATTCGCCAGATTCTGCCTGAATGCAAAATTCTCTTGTTCTCCGGACAGGCCGCCACGGCAGATCTGCTGGAGAATGCGCGAGCTCAGGGTCACGAATTTGAAATCCTGGCAAAGCCGGTGCACCCGCAGGACCTGCTGGCAAAATTGAAACTGTAACGAGCCGCCAGCCATTAGCTTCTAGCTTGGTGCCGCTATTGGAATGTGCCGAATCGTTCCAGAATCAAGAGCTTCTTTGAAATAGGAGTCCCTCGCCTCGCTCGGGACAAGATCAAAGCTCTCTTCTTCCTTCCATGGCTTTCAGCATGGTCACTTCGTCGGCGTATTCAATGTCGCTGCCGGCGGGAATGCCTGTTGCGATGCGCGTGACTTTTACACCTGAAGGCTTAATGAGATGTGTGAGATGAACTGCTGTAGCCTCACCTTCGATGGTGGGATTCGTTGCGATGATAACTTCATCCAGTGATCCGCTTTCGATGCGCTTCATGAGCGACGGAATGCGCAGCTGCTCCGGACCGATGCCCTGAAGAGGCGAAATTGCGCCGTGCAGCACATGGTAAACGCCATTGTAAGAGCGCGTCTTCTCAACGGCGGCGATGTTGGTAGGTTCTTCCACAACGCAGACCAGCCGCTGATTGCGAGTTGCATTAGTGCAGTAGCTGCAGGGATCGACATCAGTGATATTGCTGCAGATGGAACAGAGATGAAGCTTGTCTTTGAGATTGCGGATAGCGCCGGCAAGGGCCTCCGCATCTTCCCCACTGGAGCGGAGAATGTGAAACGCGAGCCGCTGCGCGCTCTTGCCGCCGATTCCCGGCAGCTTTTTCAGTTCATCAATGAGTTGAGCCATGGGCTCAGCGAATCTCGCCACAGCTCTCCTTACATGCCAGGGATGCCCAGCCCGCTGAGCATTCCCGCCGCGGTGGACTGCATGGCTTCATCCACCTTCTGCCCGGCCGCATTCACGGCCGCGGTGACCAGGTCCTGAATCATCTCCAGATCGCCCGACTTCACCAGCTCGGCATCAATGCGCGTCTCGAGCACCTGCTTCTGGCCGTTCATCTTGATGGTCACGGAACCGCCGCCCGCCGAGGCTTCCACCGTGGTTTGCTGCATTTTGTGCTGGAGGTCCTGCGCCTGCTTTTGTGCCTGTTCCAGCATTTCCTGAAATTGACGTGTATTGAAGCCGCCCATTGCGTTACTCACTCCTAATTCTTTTCACGGTGGTCAATAACGGTGCGAATCTCCGCCCCAAACTTCTCCTGCATGCGCCGTACCATTGGATCTTCCGCTGCCCGGCTGCGCGCGCCGGCTCCGTTGCGAACCGGCCGAATCGAAGCAGCTCCATTTCCGTTCTGCTTCGGCGAAGCGCCACCGACAACATTCACTTTCAGCGGACGTCCTGCGGACTTTCCCGCCGCTGCGTTGGCAATCCGCTTTGGCTCGGAGCCCATCATGAGATCGACTACCGCTGCTGATTGCGGAATGCTGATGACCAGCTCGGTGTCACGAAGTTCGATGCTGCCGGATTCCAGCGTGGACGCCAGCATCTTGTGGCCTGCATTCTCAAGCTCACTCAGCACGGCGCCGAAAATCACGTTTGCGTCGCCAGAAGGCTGGGCAGCAGGTTCGCGTTCGAGATGAGTGAAGCCATTCGCGTCCGGCTCCGGTGCCGGCTCTTCCAATGCGACTGCTACAGCAGCAGGAGCTGCCTGACGGCTCGATTCGATTGACGGACTGGTCGACATCTCGGGATCAAAGTCGCGGGCCTTGCGTGCGCGGTCCGCCTGGAAAGGCGAGGTAAACGCCTCTCTCTTTCCAGGCGGCGCGGATACAGCAGACACCGGCGTGGTTGCCGGTTGTCGTGCAGCAGCGGTACGCGGTGCTTCCGAAGCGACCTGGCTCAATACCTGTTCGAGTGGAAGAATGCGCTGCGCATGCACCATCTTCAGCACACCCAGTTCAAGATGGAAACGCTGCTCCTGCCGGTAGCCAAGCTCGTCATACGTGCGCAGCATGATTTGCATGAAGCGCGCAAGATCTTCTTCTGAGAATTGCTCAGCTACGCGAGCCGCGCGGGCACGTTCGTCGGAAGAAACCTGCAACAATTCGGATTCGCCGGATGCCACTTTGGCAACCAACACGTTGCGCAGGAAGCGAACCAGCTGGCGAGCAAAGAATGCCGGGTTCTGGCCTTCCGTCATGAGGCGGTCGAGGAGACGCAGGGCGTCTTCGCTGGAGTTGCGAGAAACCGTTCCCATCAGGCCTTCCAGAATCTCTGATCCAACTGTTCCAACGAGCCCACGTACCGCATCGGCGGTAATCGTCGTGCCGCAGCAGGCGATCGCCTGGTCCATGATGGAGAGAGCGTCGCGCATCGAGCCATCACCGGCTTCAGCGAGCACCGCAAGGGCTTCCTCATTCGCCTGAATACTTTCCTGCTTCGCGATTTCCCCGAGTTGCTTGACGATGTCGTCAAACTTAACGGCATGAAAGCTGAAGTGCTGGCAGCGCGAGCGGATGGTCTGCGGAATGTCCTCGGGCTGCGTGGTCGCCATCATGAAGACAATGTGCGGCGGCGGCTCTTCCAGCGTCTTAAGCAGCGCATTGAAGGCTGCGTCCGTGATCTGGTGTGCTTCGTCCAGAATGTAAATCTTGTATCGATCGCGCGCCGGCCGATAGCGTGCGGCTTCGCGAAGTTCGCGGATCTCGTCAATACCGCGGTTCGTGGCGGCGTCGATTTCGATGACATCCACTGCGCTGCCGGCCCGCACTTCGACACAGGAGTCGCACACGCCGCAAGGCTCAGGAGTGGGACGATCCGTGGAGCGGCAGTTAAGCGCCATGGCCAGAATACGGGCAATGGTTGTCTTACCAATGCCACGATGGCCGCTGAAAATATAGCCGTGTGCGATACGCTGCTGCTCGATGGCGTTCTTGAGCGTGCGGGTGACGTGGTCCTGCCCAATCACGTCAGAGAAGCGCTGTGGCCGATATTTTCGGGCTAGAACCTGATAAGCCATGGAGTGAACTACTCAATTATAACGTCTTGGAACCGGTGAGTTTTTCACAGGCCAGAGTTCTGTGCGACTGATTACGCGCTTGCTACTTTCGCCATGAGTTGCCGCTTGACGTTTTCTGCCTGCCAGAGATGCCTGCGTTGATGCGCCATCATCCACATCAAGCCACCACTCATCTGGCAACGAAACGGGGATGACAACCTGGCACAGGTGATGCGGTAAAGATCGAGTCCCTCGGCTTCTTTGACAATGCCCTCCCATCCCTCCTGGGCTCTCATGAAATCGGAGACGAGGCGCTCGGGGTCTTGGATAGCAAGAGGAGGCGCCACGCTTTTCGGAGCGGGTATGCGGAACTTTGGTGGCGGCTCAGCGATCCAGATCAGAAGATGGCCCCGCCAGCCGTAAGGGAATGGTCCTGCGCCTTTCAAGTTGCGTGCGCGAGCCCGGTCAATTCCCTTGCGAAAGATCTTTTGGACAAGCGCCGCGGTCGCGTTCAGGTGAGCAATGCACTCTGCAACGGACCACTTCGCAGGATCAGGCCGGCGGACGAGTTGCTCTGGACTCAGGTCTTTGATTAGCTCGTTTAATCGATTGCGGCAATCGGTGACCTGGCGCGAAAGAGCGGCTGCGTCCATCTTCATGAAATCCTCCGGGATCGGCCAGAACTCTAGCGCGCAGTCGCCGCGATTTCAAGCAGAGTTTGTTGTGCCCGTTATTCCCACTCAATCGTGCCCGGCGGTTTGGAAGTCACGTCGTAGACCACGCGGTTGATGCCACGCACTTCGTTGACGATGCGATTGGAGATCGTCTTTAGCACTTCATACGGCAGCGGGACCCAGTCGGCGGTCATGCCGTCTTCGGAGTGTACGGCGCGGATGGCGCAGGTGTAAGCGTAGGTACGCTGGTCGCCCATCACTCCCACGGACATTACAGGCAGCAGTACGGCAAACGACTGCCAGATTTGTGTATAGAGCCCCGCACGACGAATTTCAGTCACTACGATGTCATCGGCTTCCTGGAGAAGCCTGATACGCTCCAGCGTAACTTCTCCGAGGATGCGCACGGCGAGTCCGGGACCGGGGAACGGCTGGCGTTGCAGGATTTCTTCGGGCATGCCGAGCTCGCGACCGATGCGACGTACTTCATCTTTGAAAAGATCTTTGAGCGGCTCTATGAGCTTGAGCTTCATCTTCTCCGGGAGACCACCGACGTTGTGGTGCGTCTTGATGGTCTGCGAAGGACCGCGCACGCTGCGGGATTCGATCACGTCAGGGTAAAGCGTGCCCTGAACCAGCCAATCCACCTTGCCGAATTGCTGCTCCAGCCGGTGAGATTCCTTGTCGAAAACTTCAATGAAGGTGTTGCCGATGATCTTGCGCTTCTTTTCGGGATCAGTGACGGCGGCGAGCTTGCCAAGGAAGAGATCAGTGGCATCCACGGCGTCAAGGTTGAGCCCCAGCTTGTCGCGGAGGTTGGTTTGCACTTTCGCGAACTCGTCTTTGCGCAGCACGCCATTGTTCACGAAGATCGAAACCAGCCGGTCGCCAATGGCTTTATTAACCAGGACAGCTGCGACCGCCGAATCGACACCGCCGGAGAGCGCGCAGATGGCAATTCCCTTTTCACCCACTGATTGTTGAATGTTGCGGATGGTTTCGTTGATGAAGTGCTGCGGCGTCCAGTCCCCGCTCGCTCCGCAAATGTCATACACAAAGTTCCGCAGCAGTGCCGTTCCCTGCTTTGTGTGGTGGACTTCCGGGTGGAATTGAATGGCCCAGATTTTTTTTTGCTCGTTTTCCATGGCGGCGAGGGCATTGGACGATCGCGCCACCGAAGTGAAGCCGGCAGGCAGTTCATGAGCCTCGTCACCGTGCGACATCCAGACACTCATGTTCGTAGGCAGGTCTTTGAAGAGGCGCGAAGAGGCATGGGAGATCGAGACATCGGCATGGCCGTATTCGCGCTTGGGTGCGGGAACAACTTTGCCGCCGAGCTTGTAGGTAATGAACTGCAGCCCGTAGCAGATGCCGAGCACGGGCATGCCCATCTGCAGGACGCGGTCATCAGCCGGAGGAGCATCAGCGTCATAGACGGACGACGGCCCGCCGCTCAGGATCAGTCCTGCAGGACGGTAGCTTTTGATTTCATCGAGTGACGCCGTGCAGGGCAGCACGACGGAAAAGACCTTGAGCTCACGGATGCGGCGCGCAATCAGCTGCGTGTATTGCGAACCAAAGTCGAGGATGACGATTGATTGGTCTTCCACGGACGATTGTGCCTGAAACTACGAGCGTGTGTAAAGCTGAAACGGATTGGCAGAGCTGCTACCCTCTAGCCGATAGCCGTTGATTTCGAGGCCAGCAGCTCGTAACCAGAAGCTGGTTTTAACGCACCACAATGTTGACCAGCTTGCCGGAAACGACAATCACTTTCACGATCTGCTTCCCTTCGAGCGCAGCTCTCACTTTCTGGTCGGCGAGGGCTTGCTCACGGACAATGTCTTCCGTCGTCTCAGCAGCGACGGTCAAGCGTGCCTTCACCTTACCGTTGATCTGAACCACGTATTCGATCTCTTCTTCTTTCGCGAGTTCAGGATTGTAATCTGGCCACCGATGTCGAAGAAGAGCTGAGGGCACGGCCACGTCCGGCAAACTGAGCTTCTCCCAGAGTTCGTTGGCAAGATATGGAGCGAAAGGGGAAATCAACAAAACGAGGTTCCGGAGGATCACATCGAGCAACTGTCGGTGCTTCGGTTCGGAAACATCGGCTTCAGCAGCGTAGAGTTCGTTCACGAATTCCATAATCGCCGCTACTGACGTGTTGAAATGCCACCGTCCCTGGAAGTCTTCCGTGATCCGCCGAATTGTCTGATGCATCTTGCGTTCGAGCGCGCGAACCTTGGCGGGCCAGGATTCACGGCCAGGAATGACGTACGTGTACCCTTCCACAGAAGGCCTTCCATGCTTCATGACAAAGCGATACACACGTCCGAGGAAGCGATGCACGCCTTCCACGCCGGCTTCCTGCCAGTCGAGATCGCGATCCGGCGGGGCGGCGAAGAGTGAGTAGGCGCGGGTGGCGTCGGCGCCGAAGCGCGCAACCATCTCATCCGGCGAAACCACGTTGCCCTTGCTCTTGGACATCTTGGCGCCGTTCCTGATCACCATGCCCTGGGTAAAGAGGCGCTGCACGGGCTCGTCGTTGTGAACAAGGCCTATGTCGCGCATGAACTTGGTCCAGAAGCGCGAGTAGATCAAGTGCAATATGGCGTGCTCGACGCCGCCAATGTACTGATCAATTGGGAACCAGTAATCAGCCTCGGCAGTGTCAAACGGCTTGTCGTTCGAATGCGGGCTGGTGTAGCGGTAGAAATACCAGGAGGAATCCACGAAGGTATCCATGGTGTCGGTCTCGCGGCGCGCTGCACCGCCGCATATTGGGCAAGTAGCGTTCACGAATTCCGGTATGCGCCCAAGCGGAGAGCCACCTTGAAGTGTTACTTCAACGTTCTCCGGCAAGAGAACGGGAAGCTGATTCTCTGGAACGGGTACTACACCGTCTTTTTCGCAATAAAGCATGGGGATGGGCGTGCCCCAGTAGCGCTGGCGGGAGATGCCCCAGTCCTTCAACCGGTACGTGACGGTCGCCTTGCCGAAGCCGTGCTGCTCGGAATAGGCGGTCATCTTCTTCATGGCTTCTTCGTTTGAGAGCTCGTTGAAGTCGCCGGAGTTGATGAGCATGCTGTCCTTGGCCGTGTAAGGAAGCATCGGCTTCTCTTCTTCGCCCGGAGCAGGCGGCTCACCGGTGCGGCGCGGGAGGATCACGATTTTGATGTCGATCCCGTATTTCTGTGCGAAAGCGTAGTCGCGCTCATCATGTGCCGGCACGGACATGATTGCGCCCGTGCCATAGCCCATGAGGATGTAGTTCGCAACCCAAATGGGCATCTTCTCCTGAGTGAAGGGATTGATGGCATACCGCTCGGTGAAGACGCCGTGCTTCTCCATCGACTCCACTTCTTCCTGGTCGCGAGCCTTCCTCTGCTCGCTGATGAGGTCGCCTACCTTCGCGAGCAGGCTGGGATCGTTGCCAATCAAGTCGGCGACGAGCGGATGCTCGGGCGCAAGTTGGATGGACGTGGCACCGTAGATCGTGTCAATGCGTGTTGTGAAGACGGTGACTTTGTCGCCTGCGGGGCCGGTGGGACCGTCGACCTTGAAATCGAGCAAAACACCATCACTGCGGCCGATCCAGTTGCGCTGCATGGTGCGAACTTTCTCCGGCCAGCCATCAAGCTTTTCAAGGTCGCGGAGAAGTTCATCACTGTACTGCGTGGTCCTTGCAAACCACTGCTCGAGTTCGCGCTGGACTACCGGCGTATCCTCATGACGCCAGCAGTTACCTCCAACCACCTGTTCGTTCGCGAGAACGGTGGCGCACTCCGGACACCAGTTCACTTTGCTGTTCTTGCGGTAGACGAGTCCCTTCTCGTAGAGCTTGAGGAAGAACCACTGGTTCCAACGGTAATACTCCGGAAGACAGGTGGCGACCTCGCGGCTCCAGTCATAGGAGAATCCGAGCCGCTTCATCTGGCTCTTCATGTGGGCGATGTTGCGGAGCGTCCACTCTCTGGGCGGGACCTTGTTCTTGATGGCCGCATTTTCCGCCGGCAACCCGAAGGCGTCCCATCCCATGGGATGAAGCACGTTGTAACCCTGGGCCCACATGTAACGCGCGAGCGCGTCACCAATGGCATAGTTGCGCACGTGTCCCATATGGAGCGCGCCGGAAGGATATGGCAGCATCTCCAGCACGTAATATTTCTTGCGCTTGCTGCTGTGAGGCTCGGCGGCAAACAAGGTGGGGTCTGCCTGCCAGCGCGCGTGCCACTTCTCCTCGATCCTCTGGGGATCGTAGCGGTCCTCATTCTGACGCTGTGGCGGATTGACTGGGATGTTTGTGGTTTCTGCCATGTTTTATTATGCCCGTTTTCGTTTCGCCGGAGCGGGGGCTACCTTCACCAGCGACTTCAAGGTACTCAAGTTCCTTAAATCGTCTTGCGGCTCATCGATCGGCGTTTCCGCGATGAATGCAGCATGCTCGGTTCGCGGGTCGTTCAACAGACGGCGGAACGGTTCCAGCCCAATGGTTCCTTTGCCAATATGTTCATGCCGGTCGCGCTTGGACCCGCGTGGGTCCTTGGCGTCATTGCAATGCCACACATGAACGCGCTCGAGGCCAATGGACTGGTCCAGCTTCTCCATCGTCTCCTGCCAGCCGGTCTCGGTCACAATGTCATAGCCCGAGACATGGGTGTGGCAAGTATCAATGCACGCGCCCGCGGGACATACATTTTTCAGGTACTCCAGTAGATGCTTTACCTGGTCAAACGATCCGCCGAGCGAAAACTCAGATCCGGCCGTATTCTCAACCAATACTTTAAGGTTACTCTTTTCTATCCCGAGCCCTTCAGCCGCTTCCGCAATCGACCTTGCCACCAACTCCAGCCCTTCTTCCCGGCTTCGGCCGCGAAACGAACCCGGATGAAGCACCAGATAATCGGCGCACAGTGCCAGCGCACGTTGCAACTCTCCCCGAAATGCTTCTACGCTCTTGCGATGGAACTCCGGGGTCGCACTGGCCAGGTTCACCAGGTAGCTGCTATGAATGACCAGTGGCGAGATGCCGTAGCGATCTCGCAGACGCATCATGTCAGTACATTGAGCTGGTGAAAGCTCATACGGACGCCACTGCCGCGGGCTCGAAGAAAATATCTGGAGACAGTTGGCCCCCAGCCGATATGCGCGCTCGGCTGCCATCTGTACCCCGCCCGAAGTGGAGGTATGCATCCCAATGCGACGCGGCCCCGGTTCAGGAGGCGTACCGTGCTGCCACAGCAGCACGTCTTTCATACTGAGCTTGCGCTTGCGCCCCTCTTCGATCCCTGCCATCTGGTTGTGACAATGCCCGCCAATAACGGTTGCTAAATAGTTGATTCTAACACCTTAAAGAGGCTTGTTTTCGTTGCCCCGGCATGGCCACTCACAGTAAACTTAAGCCCAAGAGGTCACGGTAAACCCATGCTAGTTGTCATGAAGGCGCATGCCACTGAGGAACAGGTGCGCGCCGTTTGCGAAAAGATTGAAAACCTGGGGCTGCGCCCGCACCCGATTCCAGGAGCGCAGCGGACGGCTATCGGTATTACGGGGAACAAAGGGGCCATGGAAGCCGGAACGCTGGAAGAGATGTCCGGCGTTCAGGAAGTCATCATTGTTTCGAAGCCCTATAAGCTGGTCAGCCGGGATGTTAAGGAAGAAGACACGGTGGTGAACTTCCCCGGCTCTGACGGCTCATTCGGTGGTCGCGATCTCGGCGTCATCGCCGGCCCGTGCTCGATTGAATCGCGCGAACAGGCATTCGCGATTGCCAGCCGCGTAGCCAAGGCCGGCGCTCGCTTCTTCCGCGGAGGCGCTTACAAGCCCCGCACCTCGCCTTATGCGTTCCAGGGTCTGGGCGAAGAAGGCCTAAAAATCATGGCGGAAATCCGTGACCAGTTCGGCCTGAAGATCGTGACCGAAGCCATCGACAACGAGTCGCTCGACCTGGTGGCCGAATATGCCGACTGCATCCAGATCGGCGCGCGTAACATGCAGAACTTTTCCCTGCTCAAGAAAGCTGGACGCATGCGCAAGCCAGTGCTGCTCAAGCGCGGCATGTCGGCCACGCTGGAAGAATTCCTGATGGCCGCCGAATACCTGCTTAGTGAAGGCAATTACAACGTTATCCTCTGCGAGCGCGGCGTGCGCACCTTTGCTGATCACACGCGCAACACGCTCGACCTGAGCATTGTGCCCGCGGTACAGAAGCTCAGCCACCTGCCCATTATCGTGGACCCCAGCCATGGCACCGGCAAGCGCGACAAGGTCCTTCCGCTGGCTCGCGCCGCCATAGCCGTTGGTTGTGACGGCCTGATCGTGGAAGTGCATCACGATCCCGACCGCGCGCTCTCTGACGGTGCACAGTCCATCTTTCCTGACCAGTTTGACGAGATGATGGGCGAGTTACGCCAGATCGCAACGGTCGTGCATCGTGACATCCAGAAGCCCGCAGGCGCCCCTGCCACAGCAAAGGCCGGAAGATAGTTGACCGCTGAAGCGTCCTCTTTTCGCAAGCTGGCTTTATTTGTGTTTGCAGCCGCTCTGTTCCCGATCGGCTGCAACCAGACGCCTGATCCCACGCCTAATTTGCGCGAATATGCGTATGTCGCCAATGGCGGCGACAACAGCGTCACGGTGGTTGACCTGCGCGGGCTGCGCGTAGAGAGCGTTGTCCAAGTGGGCAAGAGTCCTACCGGTCTGGCCGTAAACCCACGACGCAACGAAATCTACGTTGCCAACACGGAATCCAACCAGATCAGTGTGATTGATGCTGAGACAAACCGAGTGTCGGCCGTGATCGGCGTGCATAGGGCACCATATTTCATTGATGTGTCAACCGACGGGAAGCGAGCCTACGTGGCCAACTCCGGCTCGGGGAATCTCTCGGTGATCGACCTGGAGCATCGAAACGTTCTGAAAACGATTCCAGTCGGAGCAGGCAGCAATCTGGCGCGCCTCTCGCCCGACGGCAAGCTGGCGGTTGTTGCTCTGTTCGCGGAAAATGCGGTGGCCGTCGTCGATACGGAGAAGCTTGCGCTACGGTCCAAGATCGAGGCTTGTGCGCATCCAGTTGATATCGGCATTGTGCCGGACTCGAGCAAGGCGTTCGTGGCCTGCAGCGGGTCACAGCAGGTCGGCGTGATTGATCTCAAGGCCGATAAGCTGCTGGCACTGCTCGACGTGGGTAAGACACCGACGTACGTGGCGGTGAAGCCCGATGGCGGCGAGGTGTTCATCTGCAACTACGATTCAAGCTCGGTTTCAGAAATCGTGACCGGCACGAATGAAGTGAACAATACGTTCCTGATCGGCGATAAGCCTACACGCGCGCTGGTCTCGCCTGACAACTCCCTGCTTTATGTGAGCAACTTCGGGTCAGATAACGTGGCGGTGTATGGAATCGATAACGGTAAGCGGGCCAGTTCAGTGAATGTCGGCAGCCACCCCGACGCGATGGCGCTTTCCCCGAACGGCTTTATGCTTCTGGTCGTGAACACCGGCTCTGGCGATCTGACCGTGCTCTCGCTGATTGATCGTAAAGGCCGTCGCCAGCCCGAGACGCCGGTCCTGGAGACCATGATCCCGCTGGGGAGAGATCCAAGGGCGATAGTGGTGAAGTCGTTTGTTTCGCAGAAGTAGTTGTTTTGCATCGCCACACGGAGCTCTGTTCACATCCCAAGCAGAGCGAGAAGCCCTATCAGCTCCGCCGAGCTTCTAGCTGCTGGCTTCCAGCCAAAAGCACCAGCTCACTGCATTCAATGCAAAGCGCAGACAACTGCGACGCGTGAATAAGAGATCAGGGCGGCGGAGCCGCTCCGGTGGGCGGTTGATCGAGTTCACCTAATTCCGGGGGAGCGCATCGCCAGAACAACTGTCTCGCCTGCTCGTGACAAGAAAAAGCTGCGGCTGGATTGCTCCAGCCGCATTCAGGATGAACAAAGAAGATTCGAGAGCAGCCGTTCTCCCACTGCTCTCGCCGAAGCCTTATCTCTGGCAACGCAGGTTGC
>DATAEJ010000052.1:0-14322 GCA_036258095.1 Candidatus Angelobacter sp.
AGCCGTGATGGACTGGCATCCCGACCTTCTCATCACCGATCTTTCCATGCCCAAGATGAATGGTGTGGAGTTGTCCCGCGCTGTGCGCGAACGCACGCAGATACCCATCATCGTGCTCTCGGTTCGCGGCGAGGAGAAGAACAAGGTCGAGGCTCTGGACGCGGGCGCCGACGACTACGTCACCAAACCCTTCGGCGTCAATGAGCTGCTCGCGCGTGTAAGAGCGAACCTTCGACGCATAACCGCCTTAGAGGCCGCCTCTGGCGAGCCAATTGAGTCCGGCGATTTCTACGTCAACCCGGAATCACGACAAGTGAAGGTAGGCGGAAGGGAAGTGCACCTCACCCCCAAAGAGTTTGACCTGCTCACCTTCATGGCACGTCATCCCGGTAAGGTGCTTACCCATCGCGTTCTGCTCAATGCCGTATGGGGAGGCCAGAGCGTGCAGCAGCCCGAATACCTGCGTGTCTTCATCAATCAGCTGCGCAAAAAAATTGAGCCTGAGGAGACGCCACGCTACATCATCACCGAACCATGGGTCGGCTACCGCTTCCAGCCAACGGGCGAGAGCTCTTAGGCTTCATTTCAGAGTTAGCGCCTGACGCCGTTTATAAAACATTTATGTTTTCTCAACCCCTTCCTTACGTCCGGCGAATTTGAATAGCGCTTGCGGCTTTTAAAAGGCAGCAGGTGGTAACAATGCTTCTCCAATCAGCCATCTTATTTGCAGTCGTCCTCGTGGCGGTCTGTTTTCTCGGAAAGTGCTTTTGTGGCTTCCACCGGGAGCTCAATTCGCACCACGAGTGCTGTTATTCATTTCTGCTGCTGCAAAGCGCTTCTGAGATGCAGTCACCGCCAAGTCCGAAGCAGAATCTTGGAAATGGTGACCAAGCTCATGGGAGGAATCCAATGGCAAGAAGCGGAAGAGCGGCGGCCGTGGTCGCGGCTGTATTACTTGCAAACGGCACCGCAGCCAAAGCGCAAACATCTCAACCAGGCGATACTGAAGTGCAGCAGTTGCGTGAACTCGTTCTCAAGTTACAGTCGCGCATCGAACAGCTTGAGAAAAGGCAAGCCGTCGATTCCAGTGCAGGGTCGGACACGCAGGCGCAGTTCTCCGGCGCTTCGGTTCCTTCGGCGCCATCTTCCTCTACTGTGAGCAAAGAAGATGCAGGAAGCTTGGAATTCCTGAAGGGCACCACAATCAGCGGCGCTCTCGATGGCTACTACGGCTACAACTTCAACCAGCCGATTGCCCGTGTGAACCTGTTGCGCGCCTATGACGTAATGAGTAACAGCTTCAGCCTGAACCAGGCAAATTTCCTGCTCGAGCATGCTGCGAACCCTGCCG
Organism: Candidatus Angelobacter sp.; assembly: GCA_036258095.1. Lineage (GTDB taxonomy): Bacteria > Acidobacteriota > Terriglobia > Terriglobales > Acidobacteriaceae > Angelobacter. The sequence continues at coordinate 1,352 of DATAEJ010000052.1, forward strand.
CAGGCAATCGCTTTGGTGTACGCCTCGACTTCCAATATGGCCAGGCCACTGAAACTGTCCAGGGCAGCGCGTCGAACGAACTGCGTCCGCAGGTTTACCGTCCATTGTGGCAGGCCTACGGAACGTATGTTTTCCCGGTGGGCAGCGGACTGACGGTTGACTTCGGCAAGTTCGCCAGTTCCCTCGGTGTGGAAGGAAACTACGGGAAAGATCAGATCAATTATTCGCGGTCTTACTACTTCGACTTTCTGCCGTTCTATCACATGGGTTTCCGCGCAGGTTACAACCTCTCACCCAAAGTGAACCTGACGTATTGGCTGGTGAACGGCGCGCAGCAAACGGAAGATTTTAATGGCTTCAAGTCCCAGGCGTTTATCACCACGCTCAAGCCGACCGGTACAGTGACCTGGAATGTGAATTATTACTTCGGGCAGGAGCAGCGCGCCGTGAACGCAATGCTCAATCCTGGTTTGCCCACCGGCCCAACACAGCCGGGGCTCCCGACAACCAACATCGTGCCGGTGCCAAACGGCCGCGAGCACATCTTTGACAGCTACGTCACGTGGAATGCAACGCCACGGCTCACACTGGTGGGAGAAGGCGATTATGTAGTCAACCGGTTGTTCACCAACTCCGCTCCGCAGCACGTGAGCGGTGGCGCAGCTTACGCGCGTTATCAGCTCACCCCGAAGTCGGCCATCGCTGGACGCGGTGAATACCTTTCCGATCGCGGCGGTCTGTTCAGCGGGATCACACAGGCGCTGAAAGAGACCACGTTCACATATGAATACAGATTCGCAGACGGATTCCTGGCTCGGACGGAATGGCGTCGCGACTTTTCGAACCAGCCTTTCTTCCTGACCGAACTGCCGAGCGTGCTGAAGAAAGAGCAGAACACAGCGACCCTTGGATTGATTTGGTGGTTCGGCGGGAAGCAGGGCTCATGGTAGCAGGAGGACGTGAAATGCTTGATGTTGCAATGATTTTGATAACTCTGTTTTTCTTTGGGACCGCGATTGCCTACACCGCGGCCTGCGACAAGCTGAAATGAGAGACAGCGTATGCAAACCGTAGTCATACTTGTGATTACTTTCCTGCTGATGGTTTATCTGGTCTACGCCTTGCTGCGTCCGGAGAAATTCTGATGACGATCAATGGCTGGCTCCAGATCCTCTGCTTCTTTGCCGTGGTCTTGTTGCTCACAAAGCCCATGGGTGTGTTCATGGCGCGCGTCTTCAGCCGGGAGCGCACGTTCCTTGATCCTGTTCTGCGGCCGATGGAACGGCTGCTCTATCGAGTTACCCGCGTGGATGAATCGCGCGAGATGCGCTGGACGGAATACTCCATCGCCATGCTGCTGTTCAGCGTCGTCTCCATGCTGGCGCTCTATTTCCTGCAACGCACGCAGCAGTGGCTGCCCTTCAATCCGCAGAAATTCGGCGCCGTAGCGCAGGACCTTGCGTTCAACACCTCGGCTTCCTTCACTACCAACACCAACTGGCAGTTCTACACCGGTGAGCAGGTGATGAGCTATCTCACCCAGATGGCCGGTCTGGCATACCACAACTTCATGTCCGCCGCCGTGGGAATCGCGCTGGCGGTGGCCTTCATTCGAGGGATCTCACGCCGCGAGAAAGGCACACTCGGCAATTTCTGGGTGGATATTACACGCGCGACTCTCTGGATTCTCGTTCCGCTTTCAATCATCAGCGGGCTGGTGCTGGTATCGCAGGGAGTGATCCAGAACTTCAGGCCTTATGACACAGTGAAGCTCGTTGAGCCGCAGCAGGTACAGAAACTCGGACAGGACGGCAAGCCTGTACTCGACTCATCCGGCAAACCGGTCATGGAAACTGTGCGCGAGGAGCTGATCGCGCAAGGTCCCATTGCCTCGCAGGAAGCAATTAAGGAGTTGGGCACGAACGGCGGTGGATTCCTGAATGCAAATAGTTCGCACCCGTTTGAAAACCCCACTCCCTTCAGCAATTTCTTCGAAATCGTGCTGATCTTCACCATTCCCGCCGGACTCACCTACACGCTGGGGCGGTTCACCGGCTCACAGAAGCATGGCTGGGCGGTGTTTGCCGCCATGGCTGTGCTGTTCTTTGCCGGCGTAACGGTCGCCTACTGGGCGGAGTCGCGCGGAAATCCGCTGCTCGCGGGTGCTGATCAGCATGCGTCACTCATGCAGTCGGGCGGCAACATGGAAGGGAAAGAGGTCCGCTTTGGCATAGCGAACTCCGCTCTGTTTGCCACCGTCACCACCGATGCAAGCTGCGGCGCTGTGAACAGCTGGCACGATTCTTTCACTCCGCTCGGCGGTTTGGTGCCGCTGGTGAACATCATGCTCGGTGAAATCGTCTTCGGCGGTGTCGGCGCCGGCATGTATGGAATCCTGATGTTCGTTGTGCTCTCAGTGTTTATCGCTGGTCTCATGGTCGGCAGAACGCCGGAGTATCTGGGCAAAAAGATTGAAGCCTATGACGTGAAGATGGCCATGCTCTACGTCCTGATCTTCCCCCTGATGATTCTGGTCCTATCCGGAATTTCATCTCTGCTGCCGCAAGGACTTGCCACCCTGACCAACAGCGGCCCACACGGATTGTCGGAGATTCTCTACGCCTTCACGTCGGGTACCGGCAACAACGGTTCCGCCTTCGGCGGACTCGGCGCGAACCGCTGGTACAACCTGACCATGGGAATCACCATGCTTGTGGGCCGTTTCCTCATGATCATTCCAATGCTGGCCGTTGCCGGCAATCTCGCCCAGAAGAAGCTTGTTCCACCGTCGCCCGGCACGTTTCCTGTAACCACTCCACTATTCACCGTGCTGTTGGTAAGCGTGATTCTGATTGTCGGCGCGCTCACGTTTTTTCCCGCGCTTAGCCTTGGACCGGTTCTCGAGCACCTGCTCATGAACACGGGCAAGACATTCTGAGGAGCATTCATGTCAGCCAAACAGGCAAAGAAATCATTATGGGACGCAAGGATCGTGCGCAAAGCCTTGCTGGATTCTCTCATCAAGCTCAACCCGCGCACCATGATGAAGAATCCAGTGATGTTCGTCGTGGAAGTGGGCAGCGTCGTCACGACCGTACTTCTCATCAAGGACGTGGTGCAGCGCTCCGCCGGCTTCGGCTTTGATCTCCAGATCACGCTTTGGCTCTGGTTTACCGTCGTGTTTGCCAACTTTGCGGAAGCCATGGCCGAAGGCCGCGGAAAAGCCCAGGCAGAAGCGCTTCGCCGGGCGAAGTCCGAAACCACCGCGAACCGCCTGCTTCCCGATGGCCGCACTGAAATAATTGCCGGCTCACGCTTGCGGACTGGTGATCTGGTCCTGGTCACCGCCGGAGAGGTGATTCCCGGCGACGGCGACATCGTCGAAGGCGTTGCTTCAGTCGACGAATCTGCAATCACCGGCGAATCAGCGCCAGTCATCCGCGAAGCCGGTGGCGACCGTTGTGCCGTCACCGGCGGTACGCGCGTCCTGTCCGATCAGATCAAGGTCAAGATCAGCTCCAATCCCGGAGAAACATTTCTCGATCGCATGATCGCCCTGGTCGAAGGCGCGGAGCGCCAAAAGACTCCCAATGAAATCGCGTTGAACATATTGCTCGCCGGCCTCACCGTGATTTTTCTGCTTGCGGTGGTAACACTGCAACCGTTCGCAATTTACTCCGGCGCGCCGCAGACGATTTTCGTCTTGGTCTCCCTGCTGGTATGCCTGATTCCCACCACGATTGGCGGACTGCTCTCGGCAATCGGCATTGCCGGCATGGATCGCTTGGTCCAGCACAACGTACTGGCGATGTCCGGCCGTGCCGTGGAGGCTGCCGGAGACGTGGACACACTGCTGCTCGATAAGACAGGAACTATCACGCTTGGCAATCGCCAGGCGACTGATTTCATCGCTGCACCCGGCGTAAGCAACGATCAGCTGGCTGATGCAGCGCAGCTTTCTTCGTTGCCCGATGAAACACCTGAAGGTCGCTCCATTGTTGTGCTGGCAAAAGAGAAGTTCAACCTGCGTGGCCGCGATCTCTCATCGAACCCGGCCACGTTTGTTCCTTTCAGCGCACAGACACGCATGTCAGGCGTGAATTTTGATGGCCGGATGATTCGTAAGGGCGCCTCTGATTCCATCCGCAAGTACCTCGAACAGAACGGCAGTTTCCTTCCCAAAGAAGTCCAGGCCACAGTCGAAACCATTGCCCGATCTGGCGGTACGCCGCTCGTCGTTGCAGAGAACAATCGCGCTCTCGGCGTCGTGGAACTGAAGGACATCGTCAAGGGTGGGATCCGCGATCGCTTTGCCCAGCTGCGCTCCATGGGCATTCGCACCATCATGATCACGGGCGATAATCCTCTCACCGCGGCAGCCATCGCCCGCGAAGCTGGCGTAGATGACTTCCTCGCCCAGGCGACACCGAAAGACAAGATGGACCTGATCCGCAAAGAGCAGGGTGAAGGCAAGCTGGTCGCGATGACCGGCGACGGCACCAATGACGCCCCAGCCCTGGCCCAGGCCGATGTCGGGGTGGCCATGAATACCGGCACCCAGGCGGCAAAGGAAGCCGGCAATATGGTGGATCTTGATTCCAATCCCACCAAGCTGCTGGAGATCGTGGAGATCGGCAAGCAATTGCTGATGACACGCGGTTCGCTGACCACGTTTTCGATTGCCAATGACGTTGCGAAATACTTCGCCATTATCCCGGCCATGTTTGCCGGAAAGTTTGCCGTACTGAATGCGCTGAACATCATGAAGCTGGCGACGCCGCAATCGGCCGTTCTCTCCGCCGTAATTTTCAATGCGCTGATCATCATCGCTCTTATCCCACTGGCGCTCCGTGGAGTGCAGTACAAGGCAATGAGCGCAGAGGCGCTGCTGCGGCGCAACCTTCTTATATATGGTCTCGGGGGAGTGGTGGCGCCGTTCATCGGGATCAAAGCCATCGACATACTTGTGCGCTCGCTCGGACTGGCTTGAGGATGATTCATATGAAGAAGAATCTGATCACATCGATTCTGTACACCGTGGCAACAACAGTTTTGCTGGGCCTGCTATACCCGCTGCTCATGACGGCGCTGTCGCAAGTTCTGGCTGGGGACAAAGCAAACGGCCAGTTGATCCGGCGCGATGGCGCGGTGATTGGCTCGCACATCCTTGCCCAGCCGTTCACAGGCGCGGCCTACTTCCACCCGCGCCCTTCCGCTGCCGGCAACAATGGCTACGATGCGAGCAACTCTGGCGGGACCAACTTTGGCCCCACGAACCAGAAGCTCGTGGACCGCGTGAAATCAGATGTTGCCACTCTGCAAATGGAGAATCCCGGGAAGCCGGTGCCCGTCGATCTGGTTACGACCTCCGCCTCAGGCCTGGATCCGCACATCACTCCCGCTGCCGCGGAATTTCAAGTTCCGCGGGTAGCCAAGGCCCGTGGTATTTCTGAACAAAAGCTGCGTGAGCTCGTGCTGCGCCATACTGAGCGGCGGCAGTTCGGATTCCTGGGAGAGCCGCGCGTGAACGTGTTGGAACTCAACTTGGATATCGACGCGTTGTATCCCGGGAAGAACTCTCACTAAATATTGGGTTCACGCCCAACCAGCTGAACCATAACTAGAGTTGTTAAAAAAACTAAAGTTGTTAAAAACCTGTCATGTCTTGCCACGATAAGAGATACGGCGTATGCTATCAACCTGAGTACCTCAACTGGAGGATGCAGATGCGCTCGATACTGTCTGTTTCCGCTGCCTGCCTGTTCGCCGTTCTGGCTCTTCTAACGCTTGCACAGCCAACCGCAGCTCAACCACGGCTCGACATCTTTGTTACGCCTGTTCCGAATGCGCCATTTAGTGGAACTATCCATGTAGAACGATCCACGGTGATGCCGGATGGCTCCGTAGTCCAGATGAAGACGGTTCGCGACATTCATCGCGACAGCAAAGGGCGCATCTACAATGAAGCGCGCACGCTGATGCCTGTTGCGAGCACAGAACCTCCGCAGGTTGTAAGCATCCTCCTCTACGATCCGCAGACACGTGTTTCCACCCATCTGGACCCGCGGCAGAAAACATTCGCAAACACCACCGTAAACCGTCCGCCGGAAACCGAGCCGCCGGCGTTTAATGCCGCATCGCCCAGCGCCAGCGGGCGGCCGATGAACGAGTTCACCAAGCAGGAGGATCTGGGCAATCGCGATATCGATGGCGTGCCTGTGCACGGAGTACGCGAGACCCAGACGATGCCCGCGGATGGCGCGACCGGGAAGGAAGTCACCGTCACAGACGAGTACTGGTACTCCGCCGACCTGCATATCAACATGGTGATTAAGCACAATGATCCACGCACAGGTTCCGTCACCATGACGGTGACCGGCGTGACCCGGACTGAGCCAGACCCGGCTTTATTACAGATTCCCGAGGGCTACGTCTCCGCGGCCTCGCTGCGTGAAACCAAGCAGCAAAAGCAACAGCAGCAATAATCGGTCAACACGGATTCACGTCGAAGCAATCGTCAGATCAGTGGTGAGTGGAGAGGCTGGGTCGAAGGTGGAAACTCGGCGCCTTCAGGCTCCTTTTACGCGCCAATGATGCCCGCGTTCACCGCCCTGGTGAGCGCCGTCTTCTGGGACGACGCATCGGACTCGATTCTCAAATTCCATTTTGAACTGATCCGCCCTGAATCACCTTCATAAACACAACATCTTGTACTCACGCCAGCAGGTAAGCACAATTCACGGCCTGCACTTTCAGCCAAGAAAAATTTTTCCTGAGAACCTGAAAAATAACCCTTGACACACAACCATTTAGGCGTAGGATGTGGTCAAAAGTGGTAGAAAGTGGTGATAAACGGTTCGATCAGTGGGGAAGTGGTCCAAAGTAGAGCAAAAGGTCCAATGAACCGGAATAACCCCAAAAGCACGCTGACCGAAATCGAAAAGCCTCAAGCAATCGCTATTTTCACCTCTTTCTTGCCGGCACAAGCCGGTGTGGTACTGGCAAAACAAAATGTTCCGCGGCAATCACCCAACTCGAGTGGACGAGAAGGGGCGACTCAAAGTCCCTGCGGAATTCAAGCGTCTGATCGACGAGAAGTACGGCACGCAATTTTACATTACGTCGCTGGATGGCAAGGTTGCTCAAGTTTATCCCTTCGAAGAGTGGCAACGAATCGAAGAGAAGCTGGCGCGGCTTTCAAACTTCAACCCGACCAAGAAGAAGTTCTTGAATCGCACCAACTATTACGGCCAGGTCGTGGACATGGACGGGCAGGGAAGATTGCTGGTCCCGGGCCTGCTGCGCGAGTCGGCGCAGATCCAGGGCGAAGTGGCCGTTGTCGGAAACCTTACGTACCTCGAAGTGCAGAGCATCGAGGCTTACAAGAAGGACATAGAAGAGAACCCGTTCACGTCTGATGATGAGAAGACTCTCGACGAACTGGGCATCTAGTGGCACGGAAAGAAGACGATTCAGGCTGGGAAAAAGCTCCCCAGGGGGCGCATGGCAGTGGGCAGGTTGGCCATGTTTCAGTTCTTTTAAAAGAAGCGATCGACTTTTTAGCAATCCGTCGCGGCGGGACTTATATCGACGCGACCCTGGGACTGGGCGGGCACAGTTTCGAAATCGCAAGTCGCCTCGGCCCACAGGGTCATTTGATTGGCTTCGATAAAGACACGCACGCATTGGAGCTGGCACAGCAGAAGTTATCTCGGATCGGAGGTGATGACCGTCCGAAGATCACGCTGCTGCACGCCAGCTTCGCAGAGATCGCCGAGCATGTGCCGGCTGCAAGCGCTGACGGCCTGCTGGCCGATCTGGGCGTAAGTTCGCTGCAGTTTGGCGATCCGGCGCGCGGATTCAGTTTTCAGGCGGAAGGCCCCCTTGATATGAGGATGAACCCTGAGGGGGAATTGACCGCCGATCAAGTGGTAAACCGCATGCGCGAAGAAGATCTCGCGAATGTGATTTACGAATTCGGTGAGGAAAGGAGGTCGCGGAGAATCGCCAGAGCCATTGTCCGGGCGCGGCCGATAAGAAGTACCGCTCATCTGGCACAAGTCATATCGGCTGCGCTCCGGTCAATGAATCCGGAGCGAATTCATCCCGCGACGCGAACTTTCCAGGCAATCCGAATCTTCGTAAACCGCGAATTGGACGACCTTAAGGCGTTGCTCGACGCGACGCCGGATGTGCTCCGCAGCGGCGGAAGGCTGGTGGTGATCAGCTTCCACTCGCTGGAAGACCGGATCGTGAAGGATGCAATTCGCGACGGAGCCAGAGAGGGTGTCTACAGGGTGCTTACTAAAAAGCCGGTGGAAGCCGGTGAAGAAGAGATCGATCGCAATCCAAGGTCGCGCAGTGCGAAGCTGCGGGCCGCGGAGCGAACTTAACAGGTTTGGCTTTTCCTGGGTAGGCAGGAGAAGCAAAAGGATTCCGGGACGGGCGTTGCCTTCCTCTACTTGGGCGAAAGTAACTTCAGGTCCTTCCTTATTTGAACAACGTTCGTCCCGGGATAAAAGGTTCCCTCGAGAAAAGAGGACAAAGAAATGTTTCAAGGAACAATGATTGACGAACTGATCCAGAGCGTGGAGCGTGCTGAAGAAAAAGCGCGCGAGCGCCGGCAGAAAGAAGCGGAGTTGAGTCTCCGCGTGATTCCTTTTCGCAGCGCGGAGCTGAGGCAATCGATCGAGGTGGCGTAAATGGCAGCGGGCATAATGAACATCACGGGAATGATCACACCGGTGGAAACACGCGGCGTCGCCGGACGGCGCTGCGTGGCCGGGATCACGCCGGAGTTCTATTTTCACAAGACGATCGACAATTCCCGGGTGGTGAAGGTGGCCGATCCCAAACGCAGGCGCGAGATCCGCATGTTCTCCGCCAGCGTGGCGGCACTCTTTCTCCTGCTGATGTTCTACGCCTGGCAGCACTTCAGCGCCATCCAGTACGGCTACCGGATTGAAGCGCAGAAGACCGAGCGCGAACGCATGGTCGAGCTCAACCGCTCGCTCAAGCTGGAAGAAGCCGGCCTGCGCGACCCTGGGCGCATCGACACGCTGGCTCGCCAGATGGGACTTGAATCACCCGTTCCCGGTCAGGTCGTGAGACTCGATGCCGCGAGCTCCGAACGTCCGGTGATGGCAAGCATTGCCTCGGTGGCAATCGCTCCGGCGCAATAACTTCTGAAACTCAAGTTCGGCCGGGACAACTCCCGGTCGCCTGATGGCGGACTCTGGAAAACCTGCTGGATCCGCCATGTTCCTCCTATGGCCAAGAATTCCGCCAATCCAAACCACCGCCTCCTGTATCTGGGAATCTTTGTCGCCTTCTGGTTTGTAGTGATCTGCGGACGCCTTGTCTTGCTCCAGTTGGTCGACTATGGCGACTACACCCAGAAGGCCGCACGCCAGCAGCAGCGCACAATTGAAATTTCTCCTGTGCGCGGCAATGTCTACGACCGCAACGGCAACACGCTGGCCATGTCGGTGAATGTGGAATCGATCTTCGCCGTGCCGTCGGAAGTCTCTGACATTCACGGGACCTCGCGGATTCTGGGACGCATTCTAGGCGCAGACGCCGCCGAGATTGAAAACCGTATGCACAGCTCGCGCGCGTTTGCCTGGGTGGCGCGCAAGGTTGATAACAACCTCAGCTCCCGTGTGCGTTCGCTGAACCTGAAGGGCATTTATTTTCAGAAAGAATCAAAGCGCTTCTATCCCAAGCGCGAACTCGCGGCCCAGGTGTTGGGCTGGGTGGGCATGAATGATGACGTCCTGGGCGGCGTGGAGCGCAGCGAGCGCGAACGCCTCGCTGGTAAGCCGGGCAAGATGCTGATCTCCATGGACGCCAAGCGGCGCTGGTTCGGCAGCGTGCAGAAAGATCCCGATCCCGGCGAAAACGTGGTGCTGACAATCGACGAGAAAATCCAGTACATCGCCGAACGCGAGCTGGACCGCGGCATGGCGGAATCCCACGCGCAGACGGGAACAGTTGTTGTCCAGAACCCGCACACGGGAGAGATTCTGGCGCTGGCAAGCCGCCCAACGTTCAATCCCAATTTGTTGAATGAGGCTGACCCAAAATCACTCAAGAATCGAGCTGTGAGTGACATATATGAACCTGGCTCAACCTTCAAGGTCATCACGCTGGCAGCAGCGCTTGAAGAGCACCTGACCAACCCGGACGAAGTGATCGATTGTCAGAACGGCTCCATCATCGTGAACGGGCTGCGCATTCACGACCACAAGGCTTACAAAGACCTTACCGTCTCGCAGATACTCGAGAAGTCCAGCGACGTGGGCGCGATCAAGCTGGCGCTACGCCTCGGGGAAGAACGCTTCGATCGATACATCCGTGCCTTCGGCTTTGGTACCCAGACCGGCATTGAACTGCCCGATGAGACCCGGGGCATCACCAGACCCGTGCAGCGATGGTCGAAAGTCAGCATCGGCGCCATCTCCATGGGACAGGAGGTCGGTGTCACGCCGCTGCAGCTTGTTTCCATGATCTCGAGCATTGCCAACGATGGGGTTTATGTGGCTCCTCGCATCATCGCCGGAACCACGCCGCCTCGCAGCACACAGCAGCTGATCGCGTTTCATCCCGTTCCTGGTCGCCGTGTGATCTCGCCCATGACGGCAGCGCAGATGAAGCACATTATGGAAGGTGTGGTGCTTCGCGGCACGGGCACAAGAGCCGCGCTTGATGGCTACAGCGTCGCCGGCAAGACCGGAACGTCGCAAAAGGTTGATGCCGTCACACACCGCTATTCGCATCAGCTACACGTCGCTTCTTTTGCAGGCTTTGCTCCGGTAAATAATCCCGCTGTAACGGTGTTGGTGGTCATGGACGCGCCTCAGGGCCCGCAGGATGGCGGATTGGTCGCTGCTCCGATCTTTACCCGCGTGGCCCAGCAGGTGCTGGCTTACATGAACGTGCCGCACGATGTTGACGTGCGCGATCCCCGCCGCATTCAACTGCGAGCCAAAGCCAAAGACGAAGACATGATGGAGGCTTCGCCGGACTACATCGCCGGCCAGCCTGAGAACGTCACGGGCCCGCAGCCTGCGATGGAAAATGTGACCAGCAACGCGGGGCAGGGGAGCGCGAATCAGCTTGCAGCGTCAGTTATAACTGCAGTGAGTCCCGCCGTTACGAAGCCCAACACCGAAATCGCAAAAGCGGTAACACTCACCCCGGCGGCGCAGCCTGCCTCCTTACCACCCGCGCTTTCACCCATCCCGGCGTCTACAAAAGGCACTATTGTCCTTGATGTCGCTGGCGGAGTGCTGGTCCCGGATTTCCATGGCAAGACTTTGCGGTCTGCACTTGAAGTGGCTGAATCGGCCGGATTGGAATTGGAAGTCAACGGCAGCGGCGTGGGCCGGGATCAAACACCACCCGCCGGCGCCCGAATCCCGCCCGGCGGCCACGTCACGGTGCGATTCACGCGGTAGGACGAGCTGCAGAAAAAAGCCTAAGTCGGATTCTAGCCATTCATTGCCACAAATGAACGCTGACCAAACTCCTTCAGCAAATGAAGTTGTGGTCTGTGTTCATCAGTGTTCTTCTGGGGCTAAGTCTTCTCTTGATTCGCGTCCATTCGCGGTCGACGCTAGGCTTTTCCTTCCTTTGCAAGCCTTGCCTGCGCCGCATCGTAGCTTTCGCCGTAAATCGATGGCACCTTTGCGCCCATGGGACGCAGATACATTGAGAGCTGCCCGCGATGATGGATGGTGTGATTGAGAATAAAATTCAGATAAAGGACGGCCGGCAGCTGAAACATGCCGCGAAAATCAATGATTTTGAGCAGGTCTTCATCTCTCAGCTGATGCAGCCGCTGTAGATTTGCTGAAAAATCTTTCTCATACCAATCGAGCACGTCTGCCGTTGTGCGGAGTGACTCCGCGCGGGGCATCGGCGTGAAATCGAAAGCGCCCGCTGCAATTGACGACAGGAATCGCCGCTCGCTAACAACGATGTGCCATGCCAGTTCGATCGCCGATTTCGAAACCGCATCAGGACGGTAGTCAGCTTTATCGGACGGAATCGCCCCAATCACCTGCTTCGTGAGCTGGTGCTCGCTGCGCAGCGCAGATGCATTCATGTTGAAGAGGAACCGAGCTTGTTCGGCCGTGAGCTGTGGACCAGTACTGTTGGCAGACGACATTCGAGGGCTCCTTGTGTTCTGTATGAAACGCTCATCTTAAAAGAAACCAAAAGCAACACGGTGCGCAAAGAACCAAAAGCAACAAGGCCCGCTTTCGCGAGCCTTGTTTTCGTGCAATTTGATTCTTCCTACCGGCTCTGCTGCGCCGCCGACATCCGCTGCGCCATGATTTTCCTGGCGTTCTCGGCGAGTTCCTTTGCCTTTGATAGCTGGTTGAGTGCTGTCAGCACCTGCGGATCGTTCTGGGCGCGTACCTTCAGCCCTTCTTCCTGGCCGAATTCACCAATGAACAGCTCCGCCTTGATGTTGGACCGGATCCAGTCATTGCCTTCGTGCAGGTCAGCTTCGGTATACGGAATTTTGTTGGCATCAAGGAACTTGCGAAACTCCTGCATTACTGCATCCGTGACTTCGAAGTTCTTGTCCACGTGCTTGCCCTGCAGGTAATGCCGGGCGAAGTTGAAGAATGCGTACTTGAGCAGCAGGCTGTCTTCAAACTTGTTTGGCTTGAACGTTGCAACCTTTACGTCAGGAGTGATGCCGCCTCCACCGTACATCGTGCGACCGGAGTCGGTAAGCTTCACCTCTTTCGAGGTGTTGTTCGCGTTGGTATTCGGATTGTCCTCTTCCGCTCGCGCATAATAGTAGTCGTAGAGTGAAACGCCGTTGTAGTCGCGCTGGATGAGGCGCCCGCTGGGCGTGTAGTATTTCGCGGTGGTCAGGGCCAGACCGGTGTTTTCTGACAGCGGATAAACCGTCTGCACCAGACCCTTACCGAACGTTACCTCACCCACAATCA
>DATAEJ010000053.1:0-2923 GCA_036258095.1 Candidatus Angelobacter sp.
CGGCTTTGAGATACTGGAACACGATGACATCGTTCGTGGTTCCCAACCGTTTTTGTGGTCCGCCAGACTCCGGCAATGGAGGCTATACGTGCGGCATGGTGGCGAAAGAGCTTGGCGGCGCGGTGGAGTGCACGCTGCGCATGCCGGTTCCGCTGAATGTTTCGCTGCGCATTGAACGCACCGAGAAAGGCGCGGTGTTGCGCGATGACGACAAAGTGGTAATTGAAGCCGTGCCTACAACTGTTGATATCGATCCGCCGGCGACGATCAGCTTTGAAGCAGCTACCACGGCAATGGCTTCTTCAGCAGCGCTCGATCCGCGACATCCATTTCCCACATGCTTCGTCTGCGGACCGAAACGCGGCGTTCACGATGGTCTGCGAATCTTCCCCGCGCCGATCGCTGGCGGTCAATATGCAGCCGCCTGGGTTCCCGACCACGAGTTCGGCGACGATCAGCACATCCTTCGCTCCGAGTTTCTCTGGGCTGCCATGGATTGCCCTACCGGCTTCGCGTCGGGCTTTCCTTCAGTGGGCAAGCTCGTGACAGGCCGCCTCGCGGTAGAGCAACTCCGGCCAATTCTCACCGGAGAGAACTGTGTGCTGATGTCCTGGCCGCTGGGCGTGGAGGGCAGAAAGCACTTCAGCGCGGCATGCCTGTATCAGCAGGAGGAGTTGTGCGCGGTGGGTCGTGCGACGTGGATCAAGGTTGAAGGATAGCGTCTACCAGTCCCTGGTATCTCCGGGCGTCCATTTCCAGCGCTTCTTCTTCACGTCCCAGTAAACGGAGGAATCCATGATTTCCGCCTCTGTGGTGCGGATCACCGTGATCGGCGGCTTGTTCTTCTTCACCAGCATGCGGCTGGTGGAGACGCTATCGAAAGGAACATTGATGAGCGCAAATTTTGCTTTAGGAGTGGTGGCGCGCCAGGCGTCAGGGCCGGCGCCAAAGATCACCAGCAGGATATGGCTGTGCTCCTTGTCGTGCTTGCTGAAGCTCGCCGTAACATTGGGATTGCCGTAGCCGAAAAAGGAGTTGTAGGGATCGGCCACTTCGTACTTGTAATCGTAAGCGTCGACCATCGGATCGCTGCTGTCGACCACGATGGCCACATCTTCCACGCCGTCGCTGTCAAAGTCGCCCACTACGAACGATTGCGGCATCTTCGTGCTGAGCGTAAACCCGGCGCCAAACTGCTGTTTCACCAGTGGCCCAATAGTCTCCGGCTTCGGCGCCTGCGCCGCAACCAGAGACGCCAGGCACACAACTACTAACCTGCCTAATGACTTCATAGGCAGAGTTTAACCCGGATTCAGCTGGCTTTATTCAGCAATTCAGGTTTCGTATCGCGCTCGATAACAGCCTGCGCCGGCTTTCTTGACTTGTTCCAGGCAAACCACGCCGTCACCGCTGTGCCTGAAGCTGCCGCGCTCGCCAAGATGACCAGCAGGGAAACCGGAAAATCAGGAAAAAATGTCACACTCATTAAGGTCTAACTATTAGTCCACGCAAATTTCTGCTCGCAACAACACCGGACAGAGAAGCAGATATCAGGTGCGATGCCTGTTCTGGCCGGGAAGTTTCCTGCCGGTCAACACGGATTTACCTTAGTGCATCCGAGTCCTCGGGAGGAAAGAACCCATGCATCGCGAAGGTCATCTGAAAGATGCAGACGCCTACTGGGCGCTGCGCCTCGGCCTCGGCGCCACCGCATTCCTGGCCGGTCTGGACAAATTCACCAACCTGCTCACCGACTGGGAGAAGTATCTGGCCCCTCAGGTAAAGGAGAAGCTCCCCATCAGCGGTCGCCAGTTCATGTACGGCGTGGGCGTGATTGAGATGCTGGTCGGCCTTGGCGTCCTTACGTCATCTCCCAGAGCCGCCGGCTATACCGCGTCGGCGTGGCTGCTCGGTATCGCCGGGAACCTTGCACTCAAGGGCGATTACGACATTGCGGTGCGCGATGTGAACATGGCAATTGCGGCCTACGCCCTGGCGCGCTCCGAAGGCAGTCGCCAGGCACATCGCCACGACGCTGAATGGGGCGAAGACGCAGGCCTGGAACGGGTGGCCTGAATTGAAAGCTGGCCTCACCAGAGCTGCTGGCAGCATCTAACCCCGCATGTTCACGAGGGGTGCGCGCGCTTTCACAGCAACCGCGAGTTGGTTGCTCATTCTTGCCATTTTCATAACCATGTGCGGCTGCGGAGGCGGATCGCTCTCCAATCCCGTCACTGGCGGTACGGGCGGAGGCGGTACGTTGCCAGCTCCCGACCACGTATTCCTTGTCGTGCTTGAGAACCACAGTTTTTCTCAGGTCATCGGCAGCCCCGCTATGCCTTACCTGAATGCGTTGGCGAACCAGAATGCGCTAGCGACCAATTACTTCGCCAACACACATCCATCGCTGGGCAACTACTTCATGCTCACGGCTGGTCAAATCGAAACCAATCCTGTGCTCGGCGACTCATTCCCCGGTCCGGTTGCAGATGACAATCTTGCTCGGGCATTCAGCGGCGCCGGCAAGACATGGAAGGCGTACCTGCAGAGCCTGCCGTCACCGGGATACATAGGCGCTGATGTTCTGCCCTACGTGAAACGCCATAACCCGTTCGCCTACTTCACTGATGTTGCGGGAGCGAACGGGCAGCAGCCAACCGCCATGGCAGCCAACCTTGTTCCTCTTGCTCAACTCGGAGCAGACCTCGCGGCCAACGCCGTTCCAAACTTCGCGTTCATTGCTCCGGATGTGAATAACGACGCGCATGATTGCCCCGGCGGTGGGACCGCCTGCGCCGATACGAACAAGCTGACTGCGGCCGACAACTGGCTGAAGAACAACATTGATCCGTTGATTCATAATCCCGCGCTCGCGAATAGCGTTTTCATCATCACGTGGGATGAAGGACTTGATTCCGACCTG
>DATAEJ010000054.1:0-4440 GCA_036258095.1 Candidatus Angelobacter sp.
CAACTCTTTCGCCATGGAGGTCAGCATGTCATCGTCTTCATCGAGACTCTGTAGTCCTTCTCCTGCAAACTTACCCTCCATGGCCAGCGCTACCAGCAGCTTCCGTCCCATCAGGCGCAGGCAGTTGACCTGCATCGTTCCCTCGTAGCACAGGAACTTGACCCGCACTGGCTGGTGCTGCCCGATGCGCCATGATCTACGGCTGGCCTGCCGCAGTGTGTGTAGTGAGTATCCTGATTCGTAGAAGATGATGGTCGGCGCGAACAGCAGGTCCAGTCCCGTTTCAACCAGCCTCGGATGTGCGATAAAGACCTGAACACCCTCTTTCAGCCGCCGGTCGTACCAGGCTTCCCGCTTTGCCGTATCAATATTGGACCGCATCACAGCGCACGAGATTCCCTCGGCTCGCAGGATGCGTTCCATCCTTGCGGTCACGTCCCGTTTCTGCGTGTACACAGCGAAGACCTGGCAGCGGCGTCCTTCAGCCAGCTCCTTCTTGACCTCTTCCACCAGCCTGCGCTCCTTGGCGTATGCAAACTCTTCGGGCAGGTCTTCCGGACTGGCAATCAGAAATCTCTGCCGCCTGCCGTCTTCATCGGTCTCAAAACCGTACAGCTTGCCCAATCCATAAGGATGGTCTGGATAGAGCAGCAAAGCATTGAGCATAATGCTCAGCACGGAGCGATTGCCGCGGTGCGCTTTCAGGGCATCTCGCATGTCTTCTTCCAGCCGTTCGTAAGCGGCGGCCATGGGAGCATCCATCTCGACTTGGATGACCGACTCCTCGTAGGGCGGCAGCGCGTCCGAGATGTCCTCCAGAAACACGAAGGCGCAAGTGTCCATGAGAAATTCGCCGAACAGGAGCGGCGATGCTCCTGGCTTGCGTTTGACCGTGACCGTGGTCTTCCCATCCGAGCAGGCATTCTCCTCAGGCTCGATCTTGGTGACGGTTTCGAGCACTCCATATTCATGGGCAAACGTTGAGCGGCCCGATGAGCCCCATTCGTAACCCTTGCTGAGCATCCGTTGCGACTGGAGGCGGAAGAGAATGTTATAGAGATCGTCGGCATATCCGCCCAGCAGGGTCCCTGTGAGCCCGACGATCCGGTCAGCGCAGGATGCCAGGGCGCCCAGAGCATTACCCTGAGCGGTGTCGCCGGCCAACTGGTGCAACTCGTCACATACCGCATAGTCAAAAAAGCCGTGCATGTAACGAGAAATGAAGTCGACCGGAGCACAACGTCGTATCTTCCGGTTATCGGCTTGCCAGAGCGGTGCATACCGGGACCGGCACGACTTTTCGCTTAATTGGGAAACCACTTCGGCGATTCTGATCTTCTCGAGGTCGCCCAGCGTGAGCCGGCCCTCGTCCGTCAGAACCGGCGCACCAGTCGCCGGATTGACAATGCAACCGCGATATCGTCCTGAGTGTGGCATCTGATAAGCGTGCCGCCAGAAATATCCCAGCTTCGCCCGGTCCCGTCCCATGATGAACAGCGATGGCCTGTGACAAATCGCGCCCCAACGCTTCCTCGCGGAGGAATGTCCTTCTTCGGGTAGTCGTAAGTCGGTCAGCGATGTTCGTAGTCCGTCCCTGACGATCGAGCCACGCTTCAGGCGAACTTCGTTAACACCGTGAGGCACATTTTCGGTGCTGGCGTTTCGCAAGTTGTCGATCAGGAAGACCCGAATCCCGGGGATGGTCTGAAACGCTTCCCGCGCCCATTTCTCCACAATATGCGGTGGCACCATGGCCAGGGCCGTAAATGGGCGTCCCTTGCTGTGAACATGCATTGCGCCCAGAGAGATCAAGGTCTTGCCGGTTCCGCACTCGGCAATCACTTTGGCGCTGCGCGCCAGTTCCCACCTCTTCGCCAGGCCCATGATGGCCAGGGTCTGTGCCGGAAAGGGCTGGCGCAAGAGACTCTCAATGCGCGGTGATGGTGAATCCTCGACTTGGTGAAGCGCGGGGTATGTATTCAGGATTCGTTTCCCGAGCTCCGCAGCGTGGTGTCGTAAATAGGAATAGATGTCTGAGATCTGTTCCATAGGAACTCCCGCGATGGATAAATGAGAATGAGACTGGTTAACACCGGAAAGCAGGCAGTCGATTCAATCGGACTCCCGCAATCCTGAGTTCGGTCCGGAGTTCGCGGGAGCCTCGCCTTTCGGCGAGTAAAACGAGAGATCGCGTAAGCCGTACCGCCTAGTTACGGTTAATTCCTTGGTGGGACCGGAATAGGCGCAGGGTTTCGCGAAGGCGTTCACGATGCAGTCGCCTTGTGCGGAGGTAAGCCGTCAACTTTCTGACCGGGGTTAGCCGAGTTTTCCTTTGACTCGCAGCTCACCTTGTGGCACTATCTCCGCCAACACGAATCCTTAGAGATCCCTCCGGTTTGCTGGGCGCAGCGGAGGGTTTCTTTTTGGGCGGTGTTTTGACAAAGTCCCGCGCTCGCACAATCCCGCCAGGACTGGAACACGTTGCCTCGCCCGCCACGACGATATTGAATGCGCCATTCAGGCCGAATCAGACAACAACAATTGCGACAGTGTGATGGCGCTCCATTCGATGCTCCCGTTGCTCTCGGGAAATTGGAGTTTGCCGTCGCGCAGCCCACGGCTGATGCAATTCATGAACAGCCCCTTGGGTCCCTTGACCAGAACCGGGCTGCACCCGATCCCAATCAAAGGCTGCACACTCTGCAGCCGTTTCAACTCGTCGGTGATCCATTCTGCCCAATCGGGCGTTCCTGGGATCCCGTGAAGATGTGTCAACGCTGACCACACAAACTCGGAAGCGTCATCGAACAAGATCGCTCGTTCTGTATCCTTCCCGCATGCAGTCTGGGACAGCTCTTCTGAGATGGCTATCAGGTGGCGAAGCGGACGCTTGTGTTGTTCAAGGTGCAGCGATCCACGGAAGCACTGTGCTTTGGCGCCCAGGGTCACGCGAAGAGCAGTTTGGCCGGCCGCTTCGAGAGTGAACGAGTCGTTATTGGCCACGGCTGCAGCTAAGCCGGCTATTTGCGTGTCGCCGCCGATGACCGAGATCAGATGCGCCTTTGCGGCAGAGTTCGATTCGGGTTCACCAATGAACCGGTCCAGCGGCACTTTGAAGCGAGTCGTCGTCTTTTTGAGAGCCTTGGTGTAGATCAGGTGGCCAAAGCGTAAATGAGCGTTCTTCACGGTTCCTCGGCCTCCTTTTCGTGGGTGAGAATCCTCGTACGGCCGTCTGCGTATACCAGAGTTAATTCATGTGAGAATCGTTCGCGGTCATGCTTAACAAGGGTGCCATTCGGTTCGTTTTCCTCCCAGTGATCGACGAATTTGAGCGAGCGCCAGTGCGCAATGTGGCGGTCTTCACCTTCGCCGAACACGCCATTCAACATGCCGGCTGTGGCGAGCAGGCTGACGTGTCCGCCGTGTAGAGGTGTGAGCGGCCTCCCTTTAATGCTGCTGTGTTCACGTATCAGGACACGGCTGACCTGCCGGTATGCCGATGAATGTGGCAAGAGATCCTCGGCGTTGTCGAGAGGGATGCCCTGATCAACAAGACTCGCGGGCCCGGACGGAGGGATCACGTAGTTGGCATTCGCCGAATCGGTCAAATGTTCGATTTCGGCCTGGTCCGCCATGCGGCGCAGATACTCCGCAGTCTGGAGAAGCTCCGCATCCGGAAGGTGCATAGCTCGTGGCCGTCGCAAAGCCATCACCACAATTTGGCCATATTGAACGGATTCAGGTTCCGTCAAAGCATAGATCCGCAGATCAATAAACTGCTCCGCCAGCAGTTTGGCACAGATTTTGAGTTGCGCCTGCGGTATGACAAAGACCAGAACACCTTTCGCTTTCAACCAGCGGTAGGTGTGTTCGAGGAAGACTGATTCAAGGCGCTTGTTGCCTTGCTGTCCGATCTCAAAATCGTAGGGTGGGTTGAGATAGAGCAGCGACACGGAGTCAACCGGGCAGCGCACCGTCAAGGCGTTGGCCTGAATAACCTCAATTCCCAGTTGCGACGCCTGTTCCGCACGGTAAGCGTCGATTTCAATTCCATAAGCATGCGCATGCGACAACCCGAGCAGCTTTTTGAACGCGACCCCATCCCCGATGCAGGGATCGATTGCGGCGAATTGCTCTGGATAAGTGAGTCGGGTCCGGATACGTTCAGCCTCCCTGACCGGTAGCGGATAAAAGCCAAGTTTGAGCCTGCCAGCGAGTCTCATAACAGGCTCCTTTCAGTCCTTACGGTTCTGCTGTTCAATCAGCCGGCCGATTTCCAGCTCTGCCGCGGCAAGAGATACCCGGGCATCCGACAAACGATTTTCTATAAAGGCAACAGAGGCCTCAGCCGCCGAGCCGGCTTCAAGTTCGTCGGGATCGGCGGAAAAATGCTTCGCGGCTGATTCGGCAAAGCGCAAGGCATGCGTCGTCTCATTCAAA
>DATAEJ010000055.1:0-10848 GCA_036258095.1 Candidatus Angelobacter sp.
TCACAGCCCAGGACGCCCCTAAACCGCCGCAGGCAGCCAGCAAAGACTCGCAGGGCCTGTACCGCCTGCGCGTAGAAACCGAGCTTGTACTGGTCAATGTGGTGGTGCGCGACAAGCAAGGTAAACTCGTCAGCGATCTCAAGCGCGGAGACTTCACCCTTCTCGAAGAAGGCAAGCCGCAGACCATCTCAAGCTTCGATTTTGAAAGCCTGGACACGGTACCGCTTGCTGCTGCCGGTCCGGCGGCTTCGGGCGAGGCCCAGACTGCTGCAAACAAGCCCATCCTCAGCCGCAAAGATGCCGAAGAAGCGCTGAGCAACAAGCGCGCCATTGTGCTCTTCTTTGATCTCGGCTCCATGAGCCCGGACGAGACCGAACGCGCCGTCGACGCTGCCCGCAAATACGTCGAAAAGAAGATGACGAAGTCAGACATGATCGCCATTGTCTCGCTGGGCAACTCGTTGCGCCTTGACCAGGACTTCACACCCGACCCGGCGCGGCTTCTCCGCGTGCTCAATCGCTTTTCTCATGCCGAGGGCCAGGGATTTGACAACGGATCCACAGGCGATGGCGATGCTCAGCCCGAAACCGGCGACGCCTACACGCCCGACGAGACCGAGTACAACCAGTTCAACACCGATCGCAAGCTCCAGGCTTTGCAGTCCATCTGCCAGGTTCTGGCGCGGTTCAACCAGAAGAAGTCTGTCATCTATTTCTCCAGTGGCATGACGCAAACGGGAATTGAGAATGAAGCCGCGTTGCGCGCCGCCATCAACACCGCCGTGAAGGCGAACGTCGCCATTTATACCTTGGACGCTCGTGGCCTTGAGGCCATGCCGCCCGGCGGCTCTGCACAAAACGCAAGCTTGCGTGGAAACGCGATGTACTCAGGCGCTGCCATACAAAGCCAGCTCGACTCGAATTTCGCGAGCCAGGAAACCCTCACCACGCTCGCCGCGGACACCGGCGGCAAGGCCTTCCTCGACAGCAACGACCTCGGACAGGTCTTCGATCGCGTGCAGCGCGATACATCCACCTATTACGTGCTCGGGTACAAGAGCAACAATCCGGTCAAAGACGGTAAGTACCGCCGGATTCAGGTGAAGGTCAACCGTCCGAACCTGAACCTGGAGTTCCGCAAAGGCTATTACGCCCCGAAGGACTTCCAGCATTTCAATGCGGAAGACAAAGAACAGCAGATGGATGAAGAGCTGGCAGCTGAGCTCCCCAGCACAGACCTGCCTGTCTATATGGCCGCTTCTTACTTCCGGATGGACGATCGCCGTTTTTACGTGCCCGTCTCACTGGTTGTTCCGGGATCACAGATTCCATTCACGCAAGGCGGCGACAAGGACAAAGCCAGTCTCGACTTCCTCGGCCAGGTGCTCGACGAACTGGGGCGTTCCGTCGGCAGTTTCCGCGAAACTGTGAAGCTCTCCCTCGATGCCTCACAGCAGGTACGCCGCAAGAACGTCCAGTACAACACGGGGCTCATGCTCACGGGTGGCAAGTATCGTTTCAAGTTTGTCGTGCGAGAAAACCAGACAGGACGGCTTGGCTCCTTTGTTACGGAGTTCACCGTCCCGGACATGCGGAAAGCTCCGCTCAAGATGAGTTCGGTTGTGCTGGCAAGCCAGCGCCAGCCGGTCACGCGAAAAACGCAGAGTCCCCTGGCGCGCGAAGGAACGGAGCTGATCCCCAATATCGCCCATGTCTTCACGCCCGACCAGCATCTCTACCTTTTCTATGAGGTCTACGAGCCCGCGCACGACAAGAATCCGCAGCCGCCGGCCGACAACAAGGAGAAAGCTGCGCAGGTAAAGAACCCAATCCACGTCCTGACCAACATTCAGCTCTTCAGTGGAAACGTGAAAGCCTATGAGGGACCGCTGGTGGAGGCCCGTCAGCTGAATGCGCCGGAAAGAAAAGCCTCAGTATTTCAGTTCGATGTTCCGCTGGCTCAGCTCAAGCCCGGCCTTTATACCTGCCAGATCAATGTGATTGACGATGCCGGCGGGACTTTCAGCTTCCCGCGGCTGCCGATCCTGATTCGCGCCAAAGCGGCTGAAACCGCAGCCGCTGGTGGAACGCACTAACAAGCAGCGAAGGCCGGAAGCATTCCCGGCCTTCCTCTATTTTCTCAAAGCTGTTCCACCTTAGACGTTTGGCGACGCGCTCTTCTGGAATGCATTCATCGCCGGCCGCACCTTCGCCGAATCTACCTGGACTGATACCACGCATTCGCTGTCACCCTGCAGCATGCAGCGCGACTCAATCATGGTGATGTCTTCCTTGTAGAACTTCGCTGCGCCGCGAACCATGCCTTTGAGCAACGCACACATTTTGCGCTGCGAACTGTAGCTGATGAGCAGCTTGTTTTCTTCAATGCGGTGCGCGCCCAGCCGCGGCGGTGTAACGCCTTTATGGAAGCGCATGATCTTATGGATGGTCTCTTCCGTGTTTTGCAGGAAGTCCAGCAGACCCCATTCCGTCTTCACCAGGAACTTGTACTGCTCAATGAGGTCCGGCAGGATGAACTCGCCGAAGTCTTCCAGAACCGCATTCGGCTTGGCGCCGGTCATCTGGCAAGCGGTGGAGACCAGTGCGATCGCGTCCTGGTCAGGGTAAACCGTGGACGCCAGGAACATCTGGTGCTTCAGTCCCGCCTTCTCCAGCAGCTGTTCCCACGTCTTCTCGTCAAACTTCGCGACCACATACTTCCGCAACTCCACGAAAATCAATCCGTGCATATCTATCCCTTCGATCCGTCTGGCTGTGCAGTGGACTATACACACTCTGTACCGCCGCACAACGTTACTTGCAGGGACATTCCATAATCGGAACAGCTTTGAGTTAACAGCAGTTGAGCAGGTTGAGGGCGCCCCTGAATGGAATGATTGCAAGCCATGATGCATAACACCCTGAAATTCAGAGACATGGAGTCGGCCCCTGAGCGCTGGGAAGTTTCGCCTGGGCGCGAATGCATACGTCGCTGTTACCTGCGGCAGTGCACCTTTGATTCCTCGTCAGCGCGGCCCCGCTGCGACAAGCGCTGTTTCTGCATCCTGCAAGATCCACAGGGGTGCACATCAAGAGTAACTTGCTGAGTAGCTGGAATCGCCCTATCGTGATCCTCGCACCCTTTCGTTGGAGTTTTATGTCGTCGGAAAAGATCACGTTTATTGAATGCCCGTTCGGAGACACCTTCCCGGTCCGCAAGACTTCGGACCGCTGCTGCGGAATCCAGGTCATCGCCTGCCCGGAATGCGGCCATAGCTTTGAATTGATGCTGGAAGAAACCGTCGAGCGCCTGTCAGGTCTTGAGGGCCCACCCCGCAAGCAGCCGCAGCAGAGCCTGTGGCGCGGCGCGGCGGCTACGGCAATTTTTGCCTGATTCCTTTCGTAAACACATTCATTTGCATCCTGCTGTCGATTCGGCAGAAGAGCGCGTTCGTGTTACTCTTGCAGGTCTTTCCCAAAACACATGAACACCTCTGCCCCTTCCCATTCTGCCCCTTCCCATACAGATCTCCAGGCGATGGCGCGCCAGGTAATGGTGGAAAACGGCTTCGAGCCGGATTTTCCGCCCGCCACGCAGCAACAGCTGGCGGAAATTCGCCAGCATCCACCGGCAGTGGCCGTTTCTTCTGACGTTCGCGACCTCCGTAGCCTGCTCTGGTCGTCCATCGACAATGACACCTCGCGCGACCTTGATCAGATCGAAGTGGCCCAGCAGCTCCCCGATGGCGGCATCAAGGTCCTGATTGGCATTGCCGATGTGGATGCATTCGTCGGCCGCAACACGCCGATCGACCAGCACGCCGCGAAGGAAACAACCACTGTCTACACCGGCGTGCGCAACTTTCCCATGATTCCGGAAGAGCTTTCCACCGGCGCCAGTTCCCTGCTGGAAGGCGCTGACAAGCTCTGTCTGATTTTTGAATATGTGGTCGCGGGCGACGGGCAGTTGCAATCGCACGACGTATACCAGGCAGTAGTCCGCAATCGTGCTCAACTCACCTACGATGCCGTGGGAGCATGGCTTGAGGACCGTGGCCCGGCGCCTCCGAAAGTAGCCCAGTCGCCCGATTTGCAGGCTCAGCTTAAACTGCAGGACAAGGCTGCCCAGGCGTTGCGCCAGGAACGCCACCGCCACGGCGCTCTGGACATTGAAACCATGGAAGTGCGGCCCGTGCTCCTGAATGACAAAGTCGTAGACCTTGCCCGGCAGGAGAAGAACCGCGCCACCGAGCTCATTGAAGATTTCATGGTTGCGGCCAATGGCGTGGTTGCGCAGACGCTGGAAGAACGTAAAGTCTCGTCCATTCGCCGGATCGTTAAAACTCCCGAGCGCTGGGACCGCATTGTCACACTCGCTGCCCAGCATGGCGGAAAACTGCCGGCCCAGGCCGACTCAAAAGCACTGAATGATTTCCTGACGTCGCAAAAAGCCGCTGACCCGGACCATTTTGCCGATCTCTCCCTCTCTGTCATCAAGCTGATGGGACCCGGCGAATATGTGCTCGAGCGTCCCGGCGAACCTTCGCCCGGACACTTCGGCCTGGCGGTCCAGAATTACACCCACTCCACCGCTCCCAACCGCCGCTTTGCTGATGTGGTGACGCAACGGCTTCTCAAGGCCACGTTCTCGGGTGCAAAGTCCCCTTATTCTGACGACGACCTTTCAGCCATAGCCCAGAACTGCACTCAGAAGGAAGATGCTGCGCGCAAAGTGGAGCGGGCAATGTCGAAGAGAATTGCAGCAGTGACCATGCTTAACCGCATCGGACAAACCTTTGACGCGATTGTCACCGGAAACACTGACCATGGAACCTTCGTGCGCGTTCTCAAGCCACATGTGGAAGGGATGCTGATGAACGGGCACGGAGTGGACGTCGGCGACAAGTTGCGCGTGAAACTAATCAACGCCGACCCACACAAGGGCTTCATCGACTTCACGCGAGCCTGAAATCTCAGAAGTAAAGCAGTTTGACGTCGTATCACCTGATTTCCACAGCCATGCCCGGTGCAATACCGGTTCGGCAGCCTCGCCAACTCTTATCCAGCTACGCATTACCAAAGGCCATGCCCCGCAGGTCGCACAAAAAGTGGCGAATTGCTTGCAAATCTATATTTCTGAGCAGACTTCCCACTCTATTTATCGAGTAGCGAGCCTGCCGGTCGTAAACGCGGTACCGGTTGTAGCAGTAACAAAAGTAACTGGTTAGTGCCATGGGCTCGGGCGCTGCCGGCGGCCTAACAGGGTTTTCTTCCCCCGTAATTCTTGCCGCAGCGTGTAAATAATTCAGTGGTTGGAGGCGTTATGAACGACAACCAAAAATGGCTGGAAGCTGCTGCGGGCCTCGCTCAGGATATGGAATACCTGAAAGGCGCTCTCTCCCCCGCGGACCGTCAAAACCTGCAGATGGCGATGACTGTGTATCGCCAGAACGCGAAGAATGGCGTGCCGTGGCCAAGCCCTGACACTCTGTATTGCATCCAGAACCTGCACATGGGTTCGAAGATGCAGCTTTCCACCGCAGTTCGTCCCCGTTTGTAACTTTTAGAAGAGTGCGTTGGTAAGGCGGAGCTGTACTTATGTCCAAACTCAGAGTGCTTATTGCCGATAGCGAGCCCGTTTCCCGCAATCTCCTGCAGTCTTCTCTTTCCTACTGGGGCTGCGAGGTAATCACGGTTGAAAGCGGCGAACAGGCGTGCAGCATCATCTGCGCGCGGGCCATTGATCTCTGCATTCTGAAGTGTGATTTGCCCGGCATGAATGGAATCGAAGTCTGCCAGTGGCTGCACTCTACTGACGTAAAGCACCACCCGCACGTTCTCCTGCTGGCCAAGCGCAGCTCGAAGAAACTGCTGAGCGACGCGTACCGCGTAGGCGCGGATGACCTGCTCACCACGCCATTTCAGCTTGAAGAACTGCGTACCCGGGTATCGGCGATTGCGCAACGGGCTTCAAGAACACGCTTGTATCATCAGCAGCCCGGACAGATCGATCCTCTCGAGTGCTACCGGATGGACCTGGCGTTCATTTCCAAATTGCCGCCCCAGCTGTAATCCACCTAAAATTAAAAAAGCCGCCTCGCCGGCTCTCGCCAGCGAAGCGGCGTGCGTTAGCCCCAACGCAAAACCTAAAAGACGTTCTCCGCCCGCTCCGGAACGTGGAATCCTGCTTCCACCAGCATCTTCCGCAGTCTCTCCAGAGCCCGGCCGCGCATAAAGCCTATGGATCCAGTAGCCAGACCAAGACGCCGCGCAACTTCGGTATAAGGCAGTGGTGGCTGTTCGAAAAACAGCATGCGCACCAGCTCTCCACAACGCGGAGGCAGTTTTGCCACCACCTCCCGGACAATCTGCTCCTGTTGCAGCTGCTGCACCGTCTCCGGGACTGTAGCCAGTTCTTCTGCGACGTCTGGTTCCAGGGCGTCCAGTTCCACATGGCGAGCCTGCTTTTTCTTCCAGCGATAGGACTGCCGCACGGATACGGTGATGAGCCATGACCGGAGAGACTCGACGTGCTTCAGCTGTCCCAGGCTGTTGAACACCTCAATGCAGACGGACTGAAAGATGTCGGCTGCATCTTCAGGGCTCGCGCCATACTTGAACGGCACGGAGTAGATCAGTCGTTTGTACTTGTCGATCAGCATTTCCCACGCCTGCTGATCTCCGCTGAGACACGCCTGTACCAGGCGCGCATCTTCGCTTACCTCAGGCGCGATTTCTGCGTCGCAACGCGCACAGCGGGCATTTGCTGATTCAATCTCGATCATAGGCGTTAGTACGCCAACGGACAGTCCCGTCTGTGCGGGATGCAGAGCTTCTGCGGATTTCATGATCCATTCCTCTTTCAGTTAGGGGCCAATCGAAGTGTCCGAATGAATACACGCGCAATCACTGGACCGGGGGTGACTGGCTTACGCCGGTGACGGCGCAGAACAGACACACTTCGGGAACGGAAGATGGATCAGATTCTTAGAGGTGGGGAAAGAAGTACGGGAGCGGACTGAACCAGAAGATCGCTCACATTGCATCGGTGCTGTTCCGTGGCTGGAGGGAAAAGTCCGGTGCGGAACAACGCAGGGAACAGGGTGATCAGCCCGGCGAGCGCGAAAAACATGCCGATCATCGAGAGATTCAGGATCAGCACAAGCTCAATATCGTCAGTCCGGATGGGGAACATGTCCCAGCTGTCCAGCTGCATGAATGGTGAGCACACCGCCATCAGCAGGATCAACAGGAGCACGATTTTGCGTAGCTTAAGCCGCATCGGCGAACTCTTCGGGGTCTTACTCACGTCGGAGCATATAGTACGTGTGCGGGCTCACCAAGCAATTTGTTGCACACCAAAACGGAGCGCGAGCTAAGAGCTTGAAAAAACAAAGTCTTAGCCGCTTGCGACCTGTTTACGCGTAGACTCCAAAGGGCAGGAATTCTCAGAAAATCTAATAATCTTCAGGGTTAAGGCTACGCCGCCGTTCAAAAAGCACGATTTTCAGCGGCCGTACAAAGGAAAGGATTGCGGATCAAGGTCAAGTCCCAGCTGCAACCGTGCCCCTTCACTCATGCGCGTTGGGTTCCACGGAGGCTCAAACACGACTTCCACGTTGACGCCCTTTACGGTAGGTAATCCAGCCATGCGGCGCTGGATGTCATTCTTCAAGACATCGGCCATACCGCAACCCGGTGCAGTCATGGTCATCTTTATATTGATCTGATTACCCTCTTCCACAGGAGTAATCTGGCAATCGTAGATCAGCCCCAGGTCCACCACGTTCACCGGAATCTCTGGATCGTAAACCGTGCGCAGAAGGTCCCAGACCAGCTTGTCGCTGAATTCCTGGGTGGCGGCATCAGGCTGCGCTTCGGTAGAAAGCCCGAGGACGTCGGCATCCCTGGCATCGATCCGAACCATGTAGCCGTGGTCGGTCATGACCGTATAGCTTCCGCCCAGCGCCTGCATCAGACGCACAGACGTACCGGCGGCAATGCGATACGGGATTCCGCTGGGAATCTGCGTCGCATCGCAGTCACGCGTGATGACCTGGGATTCGCCGGGTCTCAATGTGTCCTCCAAGCCTGGTTCATTCCGTACTGACTGCCTCTTGTTCTCCGCGAAGCGCAGCCCTCATTGCATGCCATGCAAGGGTCGCGCACTTTACCCGCAGCGGA
This sequence comes from Candidatus Angelobacter sp., assembly GCA_036258095.1. Lineage (GTDB taxonomy): Bacteria > Acidobacteriota > Terriglobia > Terriglobales > Acidobacteriaceae > Angelobacter. Next base: position 8,185 of record DATAEJ010000055.1, read on the forward strand.
AATTCCGAAACGCCGGCGAACACCGCCAGTTTGCCCAGCGAGCCAGGTTCGCCTCCCTGGCCAGTCACGAGATCATGAAACTTCGTGAACAGCGCCTCCGCCTCAGCGGGTGACTTCCCTTTCAGGCTTTGCGTCATCAGCGAAGCTGAGGCCTTGGAAATCGCACAACCGGCTCCGTGGAAAGTGATTTCGCTGATCGCATCCCCCTGCAGGTTGACAAAGATCGTGTAATGATCGCCGCAAAGCGGGTTATAGCCTTCCGCCTTGTGATTGGCCGTGGGCAGCTCGCCGAAATTCTTCGGCTTCTTGCTGTGCTCCAGGATCAACTCCTGGTAGAGCTCGCGTAGCTCCTCCATCAGCCCATTACCTCTTTCACTTTGTGGATTCCCCGCAGCAGAGCATCCACATCTTCACGCGTGTTATAAAGCGCAAAGGACGCCCGCGCGGTTGCCGGAATCCCAAACCGGATCATCACAGGCTGAGCGCAGTGATGTCCCGTGCGAACCGCCACCCCTTCGCTATCAAGAATCGTTCCGATATCGTGCGGGTGAATGTCTTCGATCACGAAGGAAAGCACTCCGGCCTTCTCACGGGCCGTACCCACAACCTTTACTCCAGGGATCCTGGCCACCTGCTCAGTTGCGTAATCGAGCAGGTCGTTCTCATGTCTTTCGATGTTCTCAATGCCGATTTGATTCAGGTACTCGATCGCGGCGCCCAGTCCGATGGTGTCAGCGATATTGGGCGTCCCGGCTTCGAACTTATAGGGGATGCGGTTGTACACCGTCTTATCGAAGGTGACCGACGCGATCATGTCGCCGCCACCCTGCCACGGAGGCATAGCCTCAAGCAATTTCGCCTTTCCATAAAGGAAGCCGATACCTGTGGGCGCATACAACTTGTGGCCGGAAATGCAGTAGAAGTCGCAATCCAGGTCCTGAACGTCAACCTTGAGCCGGGCTGCTGCCTGGGCGCCATCCACCAGTACCGGGATACCCTTCGCGTGCGCCATGCGCACCATCTGCTTTACGGGATTGATCGTGCCCAGCGCGTTCGAGAGATGGCTGATCGCCACCAACTTTGTCCTTGAGCTGAGCAGCCTTTCGAATTCACTGAGTTCCAGTTCACCGCGTTCATTGATTGGCGCCACCCGGAGCTTCGCGCCTTTCTCCTCACACAGCATCTGCCACGGAACGATGTTCGAGTGGTGCTCCATGGCGGTGATCAGGACTTCGTCACCAGCGCCGACGTGCTTGCGTCCGTAAGTCTGGGCCACCAGGTTGATGGCTTCCGTGGTCCCGCGGACAAATATGATCTCCCTGGATTCCGCAGCGTTGATGAACTTTTGCGCCGCGACTCGAACCTTCTCATACGCCTCGGTCGCGCGCTCGGAAAGCGCGTGCACGCCGCGATGGATGTTCGAGTTGTCCGCCAGGTAATAGTGCCGTATCGCCTCGATCACCGCGAGCGGCTTCTGCGTTGTGGCCGCATTGTCCAGATAAACCAGCGGTTTGCCGTGCACTTTCTGGTTGAGCACCGGGAAATCGCGGCGGATCCGTTCCACGTCGTAGCTATTGGTCCCGGCCACGAACTCCTGCGGGGTTTTGGCGACCGTACTCATCCCACTTCCTCCCAGACACGCTCCGCGGGAGCGTGCTGCTGCCCGGTGTAACTCGCCGATTCCGGCACCCACTGGCTCACCAGAGCTTCCACGTGTTTGCGTACCTGCGTTTCATTCATGCGATCCAGGCACTCGTTGGCGAATGCCATCAGCAGCAGGTGGCGTGCCGACGCTTCGCTCAATCCGCGCGACCTCAGATAAAACAGCGCATTTTCCTCCACCTGACCAATGGTTGCGCCGTGGGTACACTTCACATCGTCGGCATAGATCTCAAGCTGTGGCTTGGTATCGATCTGTGCGTCGTCGGAAAGCAGCAGGTTGCGGTTGGTCTGCTTCGCGTCAGTCTTCTGCGCGTCCTTATGAACAATGATGCGTCCATGGAATACGCCGTGGCCCTGCGCGTTGAGAATGCCGTTATAGAACTGACGGCTGTTGCAATGCGGGCTGGCATGCTCCACCAGCATGTAGTTGTCCATGTGCTGCCGGCCATTAGCCATGAAAAGACCGTTGATCAAACACTCGGCGCCTTGCCCTGCCAGCACCGGATGAACATTGTTCCGCACCAGCGCGCCGCCCAGCAGAAGTGAATGCGTGGCCACGTTGCTGCTTCGGCCCTGCTGGAGGCGGAGAGTAGAAACGTTGTACGAGCTGCCGCTGCCGCGCACGATCATGTAATGCGAGACCACCGAGCTGTCACCAGCAACCAGCTCTGTAATCGTGTTGGAGAACGAAGTTCCTTCGCCGAGCGAAACGTAGTCTTCCACGATTGCCGCCTGGCTGTTTTCCTCTACCACGATCAAGTTTCGCGGGTTCTCGATGATGGGCTGTTCGCCCGGAGCGGCGATGTACAGTACGTAAATCGGCTGCTCCACAACAGTTCCTCGCGGCACGTGGACGTAGGCACCGTCTTCGATGAAGGCAGTGTTCAACGCGGAAAAGGCATCGCGGCGGAAATTGAGATACTGCCCAAGGTGCGCCTCAACAGCAGATGCATTGCTCGTAAGCTCCTGAGCCAGGCCGTTCACCTTCACGTTACGCGGAAG
>DATAEJ010000056.1:0-14990 GCA_036258095.1 Candidatus Angelobacter sp.
ATTACAACTCGATTCTGGCAGTGAAGGAGAAGATTCATGTTTAGAGCACATTTTCTACGTTTAGCCATTCTGGCGGTTCTGGCCGGTTCTGTTTATGCCCAGGAACAAACGAGCGGGCAGCAGCCGACGATGACTCCGTCCGCGACCACGGCACCCAGCGGGGCTCAGGAAAACGCGGGCCAACCGCAGGAGCAGCACATGATGCAGGCGGACGATTCGCAGCACATGAATGACATGGGCCACAAAAAGAAAGATCACAAGATGAAAAAGGAAAAGATGAAGAAGCAGGACAAAACCAATCACAACTCCGTGGACGACTACGATCCCATGAAGGGTAATTGGGGGTGATGACCCAGGCCGGCCCCGCGGTGACACACGTTCAGTTCTTCTGATTCATGCCGGCCTCTCTCCTGCACGCTGGGGTGGAGTGACAAGCAGAATGCTCCACCCGTTTTTCCATGAAAGCTATTCGGATCTTTGTATCACCAGAAGCGAGGCTGGTTATATGAGTACGATCGCACGCGATCTCCCCCACGAACCGGGAGTTCGCAGCAGGTATTCCCTTGAGGAGTTGCGCGCAATGGCCTGCCGATGGGCCCCCGTTCCGTTGCGCATGATTGTGGGTTTTGGATTCATGGCGCATGGTTACGCTAAGCTCTCCAGAGGGGCCGAAGCATTTGCCGGCGTTCTTCAGGCTCTGGGCACTCCTGCGCCTCACCTGATGTCCTGGGTCACCATCGTGACTGAGCTGGCAGGCGGCGCAGCGGTATTCGTGGGAGCGTTTGTGACCTGGGCCAGCATTCCGCTGACGGTGGTGATGCTGGTGGCCATGTTCACCGTGCACCTGCGTTACGGATTCAGTTCGATCAAGCTTCAGGCCATTACGAGTGCAGGCGCTAAGTTTGGACCACCGGGATATGAATGCGCTCTCCTCTATATCGTCTGCATGGCCACGCTGGTGATGGGCGGGGCCGGGCCGCTGGCCATCGACGCGCTCTGGCGAAAGAGATTGCGCGAGGAATCGACACAGGGAGGAACGCACAATGACTAATTCACCCGCGGCTTGGTTCCGTGGTTTGTTTGAAACCCACCTGCATGTGGCCGATCTGGAACGAGCGCGCGAATTTTATGGCGAGGTTCTGGGTCTCGAACTCGCGCATGAGGACGCGCGGCGCGGGTGCGTCTTCTACTGGGTGGGCCCAAACCACCGCACCATGCTTGGCCTCTGGCAATCGCCACCATGGTCACCGTCCAGTGCTCCGGTACACCGACAGCACCTTGCATTTGAAGTTGCATCGCACGATTTGATTATTGCCATAGATCGCGTCACCAGGCAGGGGCTCACCGTCCGAGATTTTTTTGATCAAGTCACCAATGAGCCGAGCGTCTTCGCCTGGATACCCGCCGCATCCATCTACTTCAGTGACCCAGATGGCCATTTGCTCGAATTGATTGCCAAACTGGAAGACGCTCCAGCCCCGGAGCTGGGAGTGGTCTCACTGAGTGAGTGGACCAAGCGATTTGAGAATTAAATCCAACTACTACCAGAACCGGTAGTTGGGGTGCGATTCATTCGTTCTGCTATCCTTCCCACCATGTTCTCTCGACCTTTCTGCCTGCTTATTCTGACCGCATCGATGCTGGCCCAAAGCACATCGAGCGCAAAAACTGCCCACAGCGCGAAGACCCAAAGCTCCAGCACGCCGCCGCCGATCACGTTTCAATGTGGCGCGACCTCAGAGTCCTTTCTGCGTAAGGCCAACCGGCTGGTGCTGGCGCAGCTGGCGATGCAGCCGGTCGAGGCCGGACAGATTGGCCTGCATATGTATCGCTTCCGCAACCTGGATACCGAGCTCGACGATTACAGCGAGGCGTCGCTCAGGCAGCAGCGCGCGCTGATTGAGGCCGGGCAGAAGTGCTTTGCTACCTATAAAGATTTGAAGCCGGAGGACAACGCCGATCTTGAAGTGTTGCGCGATTCCATGGAAAGCGCCCTGCTCCAACTCGACAAAGTGCAGGCGCACAAGTACCAGCCGCAAATCTACGTCGAGATGATTGGCTCGGGCCTCTTCTTCCCGCTCACGCAGACCACCGGCACCGAGCAACAGCGGCTGGAGGCAGTCGTCGCGCGCATGGAGAAAGTGCCGGCGGTGCTGGCCCAGGCCAAACAGAATCTGGTGGAGGCCGACCCGGTGTTCATCGAGACCGCCATCCAGGAAAACGACGGCAACAAAGGCGTCATCGAGATGATCGGGCAGAAAATCACTGCCAACGGGATATCGGGTCATCGGGATAACGGGATATCGAAAAAGAGCGCGTCATCGAAGAAGCAAGATGGTGCGAAATCAGGGCAATCCAGCAAGCTGGCGGAGCGGTACAGCATTGCATCCAAAAACGCCAACGCCGCCATCGACGATTTCTCCAAGTGGCTGAAAGACGACCTGGCCAAGCGGCCGCACACGCGCACGTGGCGCACCGGTCCGGAGCTCTATGCGGAGATCTTCCAGCATTCTTTGGGTCCGGGGACAAAGGAGACGCCGCAATCGGTACTGGCCCGCGCAGAGGCCGAGCTCAAGAACATTCGGGAAGAGATGATGAAAGTCGCCACGCCAGCGCACGCCCAGTGGTTCCCAGAGCACGGCGACCACTCCGACCTCGCCGGGTCTGACGCTCAGAACGAAGCCCGCGAGAACAAGATCATCTCTGAGGTCATCAACAAAATAAACGACGACCACACCACGCCCGACCATCTGCTGGACCAGGTAAAGGGCGACGCGCAGAAGATCCGCCAGTTCATCCTGGAGAAGAACCTGCTCACGCTGAGCAGCCGCGACAACATGAAGATTGTGGACACGCCGGCCTTCCTGCGCGGGATCTACAGCGTGGCCGGATTCCACTCGGCGCCGCCGCTGGAGCCCGGGTCAGAGGCGCAGTACTGGGTCACGCCGATTGCGCCCGGCACGCCGAAGGAGAAGGCCGAATCCAAATTGCGCGAGTACAACAACTGGATGCTCCTCTACCTGACCATGCATGAAGCGCTGCCCGGACACTACACCCAGTTTGAGCACGCCAATGACGTGACGCCGGAGGCGCGGCGCGTCTTCCGCCAGGTGCTGGCCAGCGGTCCGTATGCCGAAGGCTGGGGCGAATATGCGGTGCGCCTGATGGAAGACGCGGGTTACGCAAATCACGACCCGCGCTTTGTGATGATGGTCTTAAAGATCCGTTTGCGCGTGGTGATCAACGCCATCCTCGACATCAAGCTGCAATCCATGAACATGCCCGAGCAGGAAGCGCTGGACCTGATGGAGAAGCAGGGCTTCCAGACCGAAGCCGAAGCCACCGGTAAACTCCTGCGTGCCAAGCTGAGCTCAGGCCAGCTGATCACGTATTTCGTTGGCTATCACCAGTGGCTCGACATGCGCGACCGCTACCAGAAAGCCGCGGGAGGGAAGTTCGATCTGAAGAAGTTCAATGACGAGGCGTTGGGTGAGGGAACGTTGCCCATCCCCCTCGTCGAGGCCATCATGATGCAAAGGATGAAGTAAATCGGCCTACCGGGAGGTTGGGATATCGGTGTAACGGGATATCGGTATAACGGAGTAACGGAAACCAGATAATCCGACAATCCGTTATCCCGATATTCCGATACCCCGATAACTAGATACCCCGATCAGTTACGGTCGGTCGTCGTCCAGGTATTCCTCGGGCACGTCGTCTTCCGGGAATTCGTGGGTGTGGACTTCGCGCTCTTCGTTGTCGTCTGCTTCTTCCACGCCTGACACCACGCCCGCTTCAAAGGCATTTCCTTCTTCCAGAAGTTCGTCCACGCTTTCTGAATCGGCGTCTTCCTCGCGGGAGATCTGTTGCAGCCCGCCGGACTGTCCTGCGGTGTCGGCGCGGTGGTGCTGGAGTTCCACCTGGTCTTCAACGAAATGCGCGGTCTGGCGAGCTATGGGTGTTTCACCCCTTGGCTCCGCGGCAGTCCGCTTCGTCTTCGCGGTGGCAGATCGAGTGGAGGCGGTTTTCGTCTTCGCTTTTGCCGATTTCGCAGGCGCGGCCTTCTTTGCCGCAGATTTTTTCTTTGCGGTTTTTGCAACCGGCTTCTTCGCGGCTTTCTTTTTGGCTGGCGCCTTCTTCTTTCTTGAGACCGACTTCGCGGCAACGCGACGAGTGTTGGCTGAGGCTTTCTTCTTTGAGCTCTTCTTTTTCGCCATAACAAGGGAAGTGTAGCACCGGGCGGAGGAGCCGGTTTACCGCAGATAATCCTTTCACCGCAAAGGACGCAAAGGACGCTAAGGATTTGCCAGAAATGCCAAAATCCAAAACACTCCAAATTTGACCAGAGCTTCTCCATCGACCATTTCGGCGATTTTGCCAGTTCAGTGATTCCGGCGATTGTTGATGGACCGCGTTGATTCCGCTGGTCATCCACCATCCATTCGGCGGCGGCCTTTCTCTTCTCTCCTTTGCGTCCGTCGCGTCCTTTGCGGTGAAGGACAGGATTTTTCTTGCCAAATTCCAGAAATAGTGCTAGCTTAAGTCATTTGTTTACAACGTCTTACTTGAAATTGAGGGGTGGAGAGTGGTGCTGGCCAAAGGTGAAGTCGAGGCGAACGGCCCCGGGTTTACTCCGGGGATGGTGTCCCGTAAGTTCTTTAGATTGCTAGTGAGCCTTGGGGGGGACACCCCAGGTCGCCGGAATCGCCGGAATCGCCGGAATCGCGCGAAATCGCGCGTAATCGGAAAAGCGCCTGAGAACTGCCTCAGTGATCTCCATCTGCCTTCGTGTCCTCTGTGGTTAGCCGTGTGTTTGGTCTTGCTGGGAATCGGATCTGCCTCCGCACAGGAAGCGCCTGCCGGAATTTCCCGTGAGCTGGCGAAGCAGCGCGCCGAGTTGATTGGGAACCTGCGCTACGTGCTGAACCTGAACCTTGTCCAGCACGCTGACCAGATGTCCGGTGAAGAGCAGGTGCTGTTCCAGCTGAAGTCGGCAGTGAAGGGGAACCTGCTGCTCGACTATCGCGAGGGCACGATCAAGTCGCTCAAGGTGAATGGCAAAGATGTTCCGGCGAAGATCGAGAACGGACACATTGCCATTCCCGGCGAACTGCTGAAAGTCGCTAGCGACATCAAGGATATTGCCAGCGCGGCGAAGCAGGCCGGGCAGGTCACCGACAATCTCGGGCGCCCCGTGGGTGAGAGCCTGGACTTGAAATACATTGAGCGTGAAGCCCAGGACAACCTGGTGGAGATTGAGTTCGCCTCACCTATCGCCACCGCAGGCAAGGCGATCACGCGGTTTGAAGACAAGGACGACGGCAACGAATACATCTACTCGCTGTTTGTGCCCATGGACGCCGACATGGCGTTTCCGTGCTTTGACCAACCGGACCTGAAGGCCCGATTCGGGCTAACGTTGACTGCGCCGGAAGAGTGGGTTGGGATCTCCAATGGAGATGTAGCCGAAATCTCTTCCTGGGCGCCGGGCGTCCGCCGCACAACCTTCGCCGCCACCAGGCCGATCAGTACCTACCTGTTTGCCTTTGCAGCTGGGCCGTTCGACGAAATCAGAAGCAGCAAGGAAGACCTGGCGACGATCTACGTTCGTCGCTCAAAGGCCGCGCGTGCCCGCCAGGAAGCAAAAGAAGTCCAGGACGTCACACTGCAGGGAATCGAGTACCTTTCGGACTACTTCGACCAGAAGTATCCCTTCTCTAAGTACGACATGGTGCTGATCCCGGGCTTTGCCTACGGCGGCATGGAGCACGCCGGGGCAACATTCCTGCGCGAAGAATCCATTCTGTTCCGCACCGAGCCCACGCACAGCGATCACTTGAATCGTGACGTCCTGCTGCTGCACGAGCTCACGCACCAGTGGTTTGGTGACCTGGTCACCATGCGCTGGTTTGACGATCTCTGGTTGAAAGAAGGCTTTGCCCAGTACATGGCGTACAAGACGCTGGATTCGCTCATGCCGAAGGAGCAGGTGTGGAAGCGCTTCTACCAGGCCATGAAGCCGGCCGCGTACGCGATTGATGCCACGCAGGGCACCACGCCGATTTACCAGGATATTCCCAACCTGAAGGACGCGAAGTCGGCGTATGGAGCAATTGTCTATTCCAAAGCTCCGGGTGTGCTGCGGCAGCTTGCGTTCGTGATCGGCGATGACAAGTTCCAGCAGGGACTTCAGCTCTACCTGAAAGAGCACGCGTTTGCGAATGCCGAGTGGGCTGATCTGGTGAAGGCGCTGGAGAAGGCTTCGGGCAATCAGAAGTTGGACGAGTGGGCCAAAGCCTATATCCACCAGCGTGGGATGCCGCAGGTAGATGTGGGCTGGGGCTGTAACCCGAACGGCAAGTACGAACTGTGGCTGCATCAGCACGATGTGCTGGGCACGGATGCGGTCTGGCCGATCTCAACAGAAGTTCTGCTGCACATCGGCGGACTAGATCGCACAGTCAGGGTCAACCTGAACACGCCCAAGTCGCCGATGATTGTGAACAAAGGCTGCCCCGAGTATGTCTTCGCCAACAACGACGATTACGCATACGGCCGCTTCCTGCTCGACGACAAGAGCCGCAAGGCGATCGTGTCGCGGCTGGGTACGACGATTCAGGATCCGTTCCAGCGCACGCTGCTCTGGGGATCGCTGTGGGAGAGCGTGCGTGAAGCGCAGATGGACCCGCGCGAGTATGTGGAACTCGCTCTGAAGAATCTGCCAACCGAAAAAGATGAAGCGCTGGTGCAGTCGGTGATCGGACGCATGATCGGCGCGCTGCATCACTATGTCCCTGACGCCGCACGACCCGCACTGGCGGCGCGCGCAGAAAAGATGGCGCATGACGAGATGCTGCGATCGCCCAATAAAGATATGCGCATCCTCTGGTTCCGCGCGTTGCGCAACGTCGCCGAGACCGCGCAGGGCCGCGTCTGGGTCAAGGAAGTGCTGGCAGGCAAAGCTACGCCGCCAGGAGTCGAGATCAAGCCGCTCGATCGATGGAGCATGATCATGGGCCTGCTGGCATTTAACGATCCCCAAGCAGAAGCGCTGCTGGCGGCGGAAGAGAAGCGCGACCAAACCGGCGAAGGCAAGAAGTACGCCTACATGGCCGCCGCGGCCAAGCCGGAGAACGCAAGCAAGCAGAAATATTTTGACGACTACCTGCACAACTCAAGGGTCCAGGAAGACTGGGTCACCGAGAGCCTGGGGCCGTTCAACTACTGGAACCAGACGCAGCTTACCCGCGCGTACCTGAAGCCGGCGCTTGAGGCGCTGCCGCAGATGAAGCGCGAGCGCAAGATCTTCTTTGTGCTGGCGTGGCTGAATTCTTTCGTTGGCAGCCAGCAGTCGCCGGAAGCGCAGGCGGAAGTAGACCAGTTCCTAAGCTCGGGGAACCTCGATCGCGACCTGAAGCTGAAAGTGTTGGAAGCCAAAGACGAGCTCGACCGGACGGTGAAGATCCGGGCGAAGTATGGAGCTGCTGTGGCGGAAAAGCCGAAGACCGCGACCACGGACAAGCCTGCGACACCCGCGAAATCTGCGAAACCCGCAGCAGGGAAGAATCCCGGGCTGTGATGCCGCCGCATGCGTGGTTGGTGTTTGCCGCCGGGCTGATTGCAGGGACGATGAACGCGGCGGTCGGCGGCGGATCGTTTGTTAGTGTGCCGGCGCTGATTTTTGCCGGAGTTCCTGCTGTGTCGGCGAATCAGTCGAGCACGGTGGCGTTGTTTCCCGGAACCTTTGCCAGCACGTGGGCGTACCGGAACGAGTTGAAGCCGTTTGAGATTGTCTCAACGCGCTGGATGCTGGCGGTGAGTTTAATCGGCGGATTTGTGGGAGCACTGCTCCTGCTGTTCACGCCGGCGAAGATCTTTGACAATCTGCTGCCCTGGCTGTTGCTGGTGGGCGCCACTGTGTTTGCCATCGGACCGCGCGTGGGCGTAGTACTCCGTCGCACTCTGCGCATAACGCCGGCTATGTTTCTGGGCGTCCAATTTCTTCTCGCCATCTATGGCGGCTATTTTGGCGGCGCAGTGGGAATCATGATGATGGCCGCATGGTCACTGCTTGGACCTACGGACATGAAGCAGCTCAATGCCGTGAAGACACTGATGGTAGGCACGGCGAATGCGATCGCGGTGCTCTGCTTTGTAACCGTTGGCACGGTGCGCTGGCCGCAGACCCTGCTCATGCTGGTAGCGGGCATCATCGGCGGCTACGGAGGCGCGCGCGTAACGCGACTCTTCAGCAGCCAGCGCATTCGTGCTGTGGCAACGGTATTTAACTTTGTTATGACAGCTGCGTTTTTCTGGTTTCGTTTTGCGCGTTAGATTGAGGGTTTATGCGACGGGTTTGGGGCACCGCCGCAGAAGAGAGTGGTCAGGCAGCGCGGCTATAAGCGTCATTCCCGTGCTGCTTCACCAGCTTGTTGTAGACGCCCATGATCAGGAACGCTGGAGCCCACTGTCCGACGAAGAGCGCCCAGTGGTCCCTGCGCATGATCTGCAGTATGGCGGAGGCGGTCATCGCACCGATAGCTGCCCCGAGATAGCCGGTAGAAGGAATTTTGGATGTCTGGGATTCGATGCTGGAGGTGAACTGGTCCTCGCGCTGACCTGAAGTGCGAACGTTGCTTGCGAAAGCCATTAAGACGAGCTCCTTTTTGTTATTGGGTTGATTTTGGTTGGATGTGTTTTTGTAAGCACGCGATGGGATTGGCAGGGCTGGAAATCGCAGGTTACAGCATTGGCGGAGATTGGGCGCGAACTGCGCTGGAAAGGGAAGCGAACATCGCAAGTTCTGGTTGCCGGACTAAGTAACGGAAGTAAAGCAAATGCAGGACTTTTTGGCGTTTTGCGGGTGTCCGGAGCCGAATTCGGAGATGTATAATTTAGAACGATGCCGAAGTATTCAATCGTTGTACCGTTTCACAACGAGCAGGAGAGCGTAACCGCTCTCTATGACCGCCTCAAGGCGGTGATGGAAGCCACCGGCGAAACCTTTGAACTGGTGTTCGTGGACGATGGCAGCCTGGATCGCACTTACAAGCTGCTGCGTGAGATCGTGGCCATTGATAGCCGGGTGGTGGTGGTCAAACTTCGGCGCAACTTCGGCCAGACCTCGGCACTGGCGGCCGGCTTTGCCCACGCGACCGGCGAATACCTGATCGCCATGGATGGCGACCTGCAGCACGACCCGGACGAGATCCCCAAGTTCATCGAGATGCTGGAGCAGGGTTACGACCTGGTGAGCGGCTGGCGCAAGGAGCGCGTGGACAACTTTGTTATGCGCCGCCTGCCTTCGCGCATTGCGAACTGGACCATGGCGAAGCTCAGTGGAGTTGATATCCACGATTTCGGGACTACTTACAAGGCGTACCGCCGCGACATTATTCAGCAGCTGCCGCTCTATGGCGAGTTGCACCGGTTCATCCCGGCCCTGGCGTCATGGTACGGTGCTTCGATTTGCGAGATCCCCATCCGCAACATCGTCCGGCCGAAGGGCAATTCACATTACGGCATCTCGCGTACGTTCCGCGTCTTCTTTGATCTGATCACGATTCGTTTCCTGCTGAAGTATATGTATCGCCCGCTGCACTTGTTCGGCAGCGTGGGGATGCTTTCCTTGTTCACCGGCCTGGGCACCGCCTTGTGGCTGATGATGACCAAGGTGCTGTTCCACCAGAGCGTGATGGGCGAACATGGCCCGCTGCTGATCTTTGCCGCCGTGCTGATCGTGTTTGGCGGGCAGATGCTGGCTCTGGGACTGCTGGGTGATTTGCAGGTACGAAACTTCCAGGAGCCTGCCAGGCGTGTGCCTTATACGGTGGCCCATGTGCTGCGATCGCAGAGCCAGGAACAGGCCGTTAACGAGTAATCATAAAGAGTAAAAAATGAGCACAGTAACTACTGGTACAGAGTTGAGACTGGCCAAGCGCATGTCGCGCCTTGGCACGGAGACTGCCTTTGAGGTGTTGGCAAAGGCGCGCGCCCTGGAAGCCCAGGGCAGGAGCATCATCCATCTGGAAATCGGCGAGCCCGATTTCGATACGCCGGCCAACGTGGTGGAAGCCGGCGTGAACGCCATGCGCGGCGGCTGGACGCACTACTCGCCTTCCGCAGGTCTGCCCGCGCTGCGCGAAACCATTGCCGCGGACGTGACCCGGACGCACGGTGTCCCCGTGACGGCGGAAGAGGTGGTGGTTGTTCCCGGCGGCAAGCCGACGATTTACTTCACCTTCACCGCGCTGGTGGAAGAAGGCGATGAAGTCATCTATCCGAATCCCGGGTTCCCGATTTATGAGTCACTGATCAACTTCACCGGCGCCACGCCTGTGCCGCTGAAGATGCGCGAAGAAAACGACTTCCGCCTCGATCCAAATGAACTCGCGGACCTGATTACCGACCGCACGAAGTTGATCGTGCTCAACTCTCCGCACAATCCCACGGGGAGCATGCTCACCGAGCAGGACATTAAGGACATTGCAGCGGCCATCGGCGATCGCGACATCATGGTGCTGTCAGACGAGATCTACAGCCGGCTCATTTTCGAAGGGAAGCACCTCTCGCTGATGTCATTGCCCGGATGGCGTGATCGCGTGATCATGCTGGATGGCTACTCCAAAACTTATGCGATGACGGGATGGCGTCTCGGGTACGGCGTGATGCGCAAGGAATTGGCGCTCCAGTTCGGCCGCCTGATGACCAACGTGAACTCGTGCAGCGCCGGCTTTACACAGGTCGCCGGCATTGAAGCGCTGAAGGGAGACCAGTCGTCGGTTGAGCACATGCGGCAGCAGTTCATGGCCCGTCGCGACAAGTTCATTGCCGGGCTGAACAAGATTCCAGGCTTCAGCTGCAGGCTTCCGCACGGCGCGTTTTACGCGTTCCCGAACATCACCAAGACCGGATGGACGTCAAAAAACCTGTCACAGGCTCTGCTGGATCAGGCAGGCGTCGCGTGTCTTTCCGGAACGGCTTTCGGCAAGTTCGGCGAAGGTTATCTCCGCTTCAGCATTGCGAATTCCATGGAGAACCTTGACCTGGCGCTGGACCGTGTTGGCGACTGGGCCAGGAAGAACCTGTAGTTCGGGCGCTTCAACTTCTTGTGATCGAAACACACGGCCCGACTTGGGCCGTGTTGCTTTGAGTGGGCATGGTGCAGCCCTGCCCGTCAATGTTCAACAATTTTCCGGACGTTAGTCCCAGAGGCAATTTCCCCCAATGCCTGAAACAAAATTTCGAGTCTTTGCCACATGCCACATCGGCGATGCTGCCGAGAACCTGCTGCGTGAACGCGGTTACGAGCTTGAGGTCTATCCTGGTCCGGACGCGCCGCCTAAGAAGTTGATCGTGGAAAAAGTTCGTGGCGGCGTCGACGGCCTGATCACCACGCTGCGTGATCCTATCGATGCGGAAGTGTTTGAAGCCGGCAAAGGCAAGCTGAAAGTTGTCTCGCAGATTGCGGTTGGCTTTGACAATATCAATCGCGCTGACGCTAATCGCTACAAGATTCCTTTCACCAACACAGCCGATGTCCTGACCGACGCCACCGCGGAGTTCACGTTCTTCATGATGGGAGCAGTCTCGCGAAAGCTTTGGGATGCGGAGAAGCTGCTGCGCGAGAACCGCTGGGGATCATGGCATCCGTTTCTACCGTTTCTGGGCGACGAGGTCACTGGCAAAACCATTGGCGTGATCGGCACTGGACGCATTGGTCTGGCCATGATGAAGAAGTGCTTTGGCTTTGACATGAATTTCCTGTGCTATGACCCGGTGTATCAAAACCACAAATTCGCAGCCGCCATGCAGGCGATGATGGATGTCCGCTATCAGAACGGATTGACGCGGGAGAAGACATGGATCCGATATGTGAACCTGGAAGAGGCACTGAGCCAGGCTGACTATGTGACCCTGCACGTGCCGCTGATCCGTCCGGGCGAGAGTGGCGAGTCGACCTACCACCTGATCAATGAAAAGACGCTGCGTACGATGAAAAAGAGGGCGTACCTCATCAACGCGTCACGCGGACCGGTGGTGGACGAGTCAGCGCTGTACAAGGCGCTGAAAGAGCGGTGGATCGCCGGGGCGGCGTTGGATGTCTTTGAGAAAGAGCCGCTCGCGGCAGATTCTCCTCTGCGCGATCCCGAGATTGAAGACCGCTGCCGGCTCTATCCGCACTTCGCCAGCGCCGGCACAGCGACCCGGCTTTCAACCGACCCTGCAAAGGGTATGGCCGGACGATGTGTTCAGGGCTTGATGGATGTCCTGGAGAAAAATTACGAAGGGTTCATTCCGCGCATGCCGTACGTAGTGAATAAAGAAGCATTCACTGATACCGACTTCGAGATATAGGATCCGAGAAAGTTCAATCGCGCTCAGGCGATTGGCAAAAGAAAAAAAGGACGGCCAGAATGGCCGTCCCACATTGCCGAATGATCTTTGAAAACTGATTACGGCGTGGTGGCGCCATTGTCACGGTGCTTCTTTGCGCCTTTCACGTCCAGTTCATTCACCACCTGCTGCACGTTCGGCACGCTGGCGGCGAGTTTCTCCACATCCGCCCGCTGCGCTCGGCTGTCGACGTCGCCCTTGAGTGTGAGGACGCCGTTCTTTGCGTCATAACGAATGTGCTGGTTCTCCAGGCGGTTGGCGATGATTACGGCTTTGAAATCCTTTTCAATGCCGTCATCCACGTTGGAGTCGATCTTCTTGGCTGAGCTCTCCACGCCATCCGGGCGCACGCCGATCTGGTTGGAAATCACAAATCCGGCGGAAGCGCTCTTGGCAACGTCTTCTGCCCGCTCTTTGTCTTCCTGGGTTTTCACGTCGCCGTTCAGGGTCACCAGTTGACGGTCATTATTTACGTCAACTTTCACGTCCTTGAATCCGGCGTTGTCCAGAGCCTTGCTGACCTGATCTTTCACGTCAGGTGTGTTTGCCTTGTTGGTATTGCAGCCGATGCTCAGGACGAGCAGAAGAGAGCAAAGGCCTAACAGAGTCGATTTAACACGCATACGTCATCTCCCGTTGATTTGGCGCGAGTGGCGCAAAGTGGCTCAATGGGCATTTGGATGCTGCTGCAGAGATGAGGATGGCTGTTGCGAGCTGGATTCGAGAGTAGCTCAGCGCGCGCCGACGAGCGCCAACGCCATGGATTTGAAAATCTTAGCGCCATCAGCAGAGCCGAGCAGTGATTCGCTGGAGCGGTCGGGATGCGGCATCATGCCCAGCACATTGCGACCTTCATTGCAGATGCCCGCGATGTTGTCGAGCGAGCCGTTCGGGTTTGCTTCCGGCGTGATGCGTCCGTCTTCTTCGGAGTAACGGAAGATGATGCGGTTCTGCTTCTTCAGTTGTTCAAGGGTCGGAGCATCGCAGTAGTAGTTGCCTTCCATGTGCCCGATCGGAATGCGAAGCACTTCGCCCTGCTTGCAGGCGTTGGTGAACGGGGTCTCAATGTTTTCCACGCGCAGGTTCACGTATTTGCAGATGTACTTGAGGCCTGCGTTGCGCATGAGCGCGCCGGGGAGTAGTCCGGCTTCGCAGAGAATCTGGAAGCCGTTGCAGATGCCGATGACCAGACCGCCTGAGGCTGCGAACTTGCTGACCTCCTGCATAATGGGCGCAAATTTTGCGATGGCGCCGGTGCGCAGGTAATCGCCGTAGGCGAAGCCGCCGGGGACGATTATGGCGTCACAGTTTTCCAGGTCGTGCGAGTCGTGCCACAGCATGGTCGCTTGCTGGCCGGTGGAGGTGATGGCCGCATGGTAGCTGTCGTGGTCGCAGTTCGAGCCGGGAAAAATGATGACGCCGAATTTCATATTTCTATTTTAGCAATCGCGTCAAACTGAGGAGAGCATTCAGCAGTCAGCAATCGGAGTCAGCGCGCAAGCAGCTGTTCCTGAGCGGAGATTTTGAACGGTTGTGTAAACGGTTGTGTAAGAGTGGCCGCGTGTCGGCCGCCCTGTTGCGCTAGGAGAGTTGTTGAAGGGCTGACTGCTGACTGCTTTTGCGTTTAGCGAGGAGGCCTGAGGCAACGATGAATTCGGAAGTGGTTAAACTGGGAGTAATGACCGACTGGCGCTCCCACTTTCGCACCACCGGCTCGGCGCTGAAGAACTGGTTCATCGCCCAGTGCCAGGACTCGCTCGCCGTCGCGATCCTTTGGCTGATCGGACTGTGGGTCATTGGCATTCCGTGGGCGCCGGTATGGGCCGTTATCGCCGGGCTGCTGCAGTTCCTTCCGAACATAGGCGGAGCAATCGCGGTAATTATTCCCGCGGCACTCGGGGCTTTCAGCGCCGATTCCATGAAGTTCTTTTACGTGCTGGGCCTGTTCGCGGTGATTATGGCCGTCGACGGTTTCTTCCTGCAGCCATGGATCATGAAGCGCACAGCCAAAGTGCCGTTCTGGGCTGCGTTGCTCACACCGATTGTTTTAGGGATCATCATTCCGTTCTGGGGAGTGCTGCTTGCTCCACCGCTGCTGGCAATCGTCTTTGCATTCCGCGACCGCCAGCGTTCAGCCTCTTAGCTTGGATCTGCGTCGAGATCGGCTTCGCGATCGTGATCCCAGTTTGGTGCCGGCGCGTTTGGATCCGGCCAGGGGGAAAGGATTGCCCGGGCTATCAATGATCCGCCAAACACGACCATGATCAGGGCGAGCAGTGCGATCGGCGGCAGCATGAATTCGGCGACGAGTTTGCCGAGCGCGTCCATGCCCTGACCGGATGAGTTCAGAATGCTGGTGAATGCGACCACAGCGCCGACGATCCCAACTGCCATGAGAAACAGTCCGCGTACGATCACCATGAGGCGTTCCCAGAGGCTCAGCGGATCGGTTCGCCACCAGTGCTGGCGGAGGAAGAGAAGCTGCCGCTGCCAAAGGCTTGCGCGAGGAGTAGCGTCGTCTGGGCTTATCTCCGAACTGTAACTTTCGGCCATATCTAATGATAGCAGCGGAACTTAGCTCGCTTCAGGGACGT
>DATAEJ010000057.1:0-10906 GCA_036258095.1 Candidatus Angelobacter sp.
AAACTTCAGCAGCAGCAACCACTTCATGGTGAACGTGGGTGGCGGCGTGAAATTCTACGTCACACCGGCTGTGTTCATTGAGCCAATGGCGCGCTTCTATTTCGTTCACAACAACTTCGAGTTTTCGTCTGGACACGCGCAACGCTTCGGAGCGCAGATCGGTTATTCCTTCAAGAACCGCGAATAAGAACTGGCTTATCAATAAAGCCCCGCTTCGGCGGGGCTTTCCCCGTTTCGGGAACTCACGTCGGCCAAGTTATGCCTCGACTTCTAAGGTCGCACGATGTTCAACCCCCTTCCAACTGAAAAGGGAACCAGCAACATCTAAGGCTGGAATGGCGAAGCGCATCCTTTTCGTGGACGATGAAGCCGGCATAAGACTCACGCTGGGCCCGATCCTTGAAAGGAACGGCTTTAGCGTGAAGACCGTAGCGAACGTGGCGGATGCTCTGCATGAGATCAACCACAACCAGTTCGATGTACTGCTTTCCGACCTGAATATCGGTCAGCCGGGGGATGGCTTTACCGTGGTGAGCGCAATGCGCCGCGTGCAGCCAGAAGCGGCCACCTTTATACTCACCGGCTATCCGGATTTCGAAACCGCACTGCAGGCGATTCGGAATCAGGTTGATGACTACCTGCTCAAGCCGACCGACGTTCCAACTCTGCTTACCGCCATTGAACGCCGGCTGACGCAGAGAAGGCCGCGGATTCCCGATCCGGCAGTAAAGCGGGTTTCACAGCTCTTGCGCGAGACGGCTGCGGACATCGTGGAACAGTGGTTGGACGACGTACAGAAAGAGAGGGAACTACAAGGTTTCCGGCTCTCCAGGGAAGAACGGGGCCAACACATTCTGCCGTTGCTGCGCGACCTGGCCCACTGCATTGATGAAGGCGCCTGCTTTGATTCTGACGCACTGATCAGGCAAGGCGAACAGCATGGACGGCGTCGCGCGGAACAGGGTTACTCCATTCATTTAGTTGTGGTTGAAATGCGAATATTGCAGCGCGTAATTTCGTCTGTGTTGCAGCACAACCTGATTCGCATGGACCTGAGCACGGTGATTTCAGACATGCTGGAACTGGGCGAAGGATTGCATGAACACCTGGAGCATTCGATCAGGAGCTTTCAGAAGGCCTCGCGAGAGGCGGCGTAGGCCTCGCCGGGCCGAGCCCGCGCTTGAAAACCATCACCGTTCGCTCGAATTCGATCACTACTTTTCCGTCCTGCTTGTATCCGGTGGTCTTCACGCGGACAATCCCCACGGTCGGTCGCGATTTGGATTCACGGGTTTCCATAACCTCGCTGCGTGAATACACCGTGTCGCCTTCGAAAAGAGGGTTGGGCGTGCGCACCTTGTCCCAGCCCAGATTGGCCAGGGCGTTCATTGAAATATCAGCCACGGATTGTCCCGTGACCAGGGCGAGCGTGAACGCACCTTCGACCAAGGGCCGTCCGAATTCGGTCTGGCTGGCATAATGCGCGTCAATGTGGAGCGGATTGTTGTTCTGGGTGAGAAGTGAAAACCAGAGATTATCGGCGGAGAGAACCGTGCGGCCGGGCCAGTGCTCGTAGATATCGCCCACCGTGAAATCTTCGAAGTACCGTGCATGGCGACCGTGTTCGTTCGGCATCGAAAGCCTCGAATGGAAGGAACAGTGTACGGCAATCCGATCGATCGCAGAGCTGCTAAATCCACGAAGTCCGCTTACCCACCGTTAAGACCGGGGGGCCGCCATCTGCCCGAATAGGGTTGCAGTTTCGCGGCTTCATCGCTTCACGATGAATCTTCCGCAGCTACTTCGAAAAATCCCTATAATTTCAGACATGGCGAGAGGGTGGGAAAGCAAATCGATTGAGGCGCAACAAGAGTCCGCGCAGACCGATGGCGCGAAAGGGAAGCGGCCGATCGACGAAAAGGAAAAAGCAGTGCGCCGGGAAGCAGAGCAGCTGAGGCTTTCCCAGGCGTACTTACGCCAGCAGATCGAAAGTTCCACGCACGAGCGCTACTCTGAAACGTTGCGACGAGCATTGAGTGAGGTTGAGGAAAAGCTGCGCCGTCTGGAAGAGAGGAATTAGGCGCGGCCCGGCCAGATGGCCGCGCAACTTCAGACTACCGCTCTGCGGCCGGTGACCAGCTGTATCACCAACACCACCAAGGCAACCACAAGCAGCAAGTGGATCACGCTACCCGCGATGTGGAACCCCCAGCCAAGCAGCCAGAGAATCAGCAGAATCGCAAAAATTGTCCAAAGCATGCTCAACTCCTTCCGCTGGAATTCAAACGTGGAAGTAAGATGCCCTCACGCGAGCCTGAGTTGACTCCGTCCAAAGCCACAGCATTGCGCACCAGAGCTTGATCGGCAGGGGACCGCTGTTGAACAGCTGCTCCCGCCTGAGCTGCTGCCGCGTTCATGAGATGACTTGAGCAACATGAACTTGTGAGAGCAACTCTAATCACATTAGTTAATGCTTACCAAAGCGGAAGCCCAGGCAAGAATCCGCGCAGCAGTGAATGACGCACATGAGAGCCACAAGGTCCCGTCACGAATTCCCTGTCATTTTTGGCAGTCTCTTCCCACGCGTGAGCAGCTGGTTTGTGGCGCTGGCTTTTTCAGTGATGATCTCCACAGTTAGCGCGGACGCGCAGGAACCAGGCACAGTCCCCAGCCTCTCCTACGAAGGGCAGAGAGTTGCCTCAGTGGAGGTGGCCGGCCGCCCAGACCTGAACCGCCGCAACATGGAGGCTTTGATCAAGCAACCGATCAACGCTCCATATCACCAGACGCAGGTTGATGGAACCGTGGCGGAATTCAAGAAGTTCGAAGGCGTGACTGACGTATCCACCCAGGTGCAGCCTGAGGCGAACGGCCTGCGGATTCTCTTTGTTCTGGAACCCGGATACTACTTCGGCATCTTCCAGTTTCCAAAAGTGACGTCAAGATTCACCTACACACGATTGCTGCAGGCGGCGAACTATCCGCGCCAGGAGCCGTACACGAACGCTCGTGTGGATGAAGCCACTTCGAACCTGCTGAATTTCTACCATAAGGCGGGGTACTTCCGGGCTGCCGTGGAGCCGCAGCTGGATGTTGACGAGCAGCACGGAATCGTCAACGTAAGTTTCCTGACGAATCTGCATCGCAGGGCGAAATTTGGCGAGGTTTCCATAGAGGGGCTGCAGCCCGAGGACGCTAAACAGTTGGAGAGCAGCCTGCGGTCGTGGCGAGCGCGGCTACGCGCCGCGTACATCAAGCCGGGGAAGCCTTATACGCTCAAGCGGTTGCAGAACGCAATCAAGTTTCTGCAGAACAAGCTGGGCAGCCAGCATTTCCTTGCGGCGAAGGTGAAGTTGATCTCAACGGTGTATCACGACGACACCAATCGGGCCGATATCCATATTCATATCACCCGTGGACACGAAATCCGCGTGGAGGTGGCGGGAGCACGCGTGTGGGGAAGGACCCAAAGGAGGCTGATCCCCATTTTCCAGGAGAACAGCGTTGATGCCGATCTTGTTCTGGAAGGCGAGCAGAACCTGCAGTCCTACTTCCAGGCGAAGGGCTTCTTCGATGCCAAAGTGCAGAGCCAGGTTGAAAAGCACGATGACGGGTACACGATTCGCTATGACATCGAAAAGGGCAAGCGGGGCAAGGTGGCAGGGCTGGAGTTCCACGGAAATCAGCATTTCAGTGACGGCAAGCTCAAAGACCAGGTGGCGATCCAAAAGGCGAAGCCCATTCCTTTCTTCTCGCATGGCAAGTTCAGCGAAAAGCTGGTGCGCACGAGCGTGAAGAACCTGGAAGGTCTGTATCAGGCTGCCGGCTATAGCAAAGTGAGCGTGACGCCCAAGGTGACAAACGAAAACGGAAGATTAAGAGTCGCCTTCCAGGTGGATGAAGGCGAACGGGATATTGTGACGTCACTCAAGATCGAGGGGAATACCTCTATTCCCGAAACGCAGCTCGCACCCAAGGGGCTAAACCTGCAGCCCGGAAAGCCTTATTCGCAACAACTGTTGAACCAGGACCGTGACAACATCATGGCCAATTACCTTAATCACGGCTTTCTCACCGTAACGTTCAGGGCCCAGGTCAACGTTCCCAAAAAGGATCCGCACCACTTTGAAGTGGTCTACATGATCGAGGAAGGACCACAAGTTTATACCACCAAGCTTGAACCTGTGGGAGCCATAAACACGAACCGGGATGTGATCCTGAAGAACGCGAATATAAAGGTCGGTCAGCCGCTAAGCCAGACGGCGCTGCTGCGCGGTGAAGGACAGATGTATTCGATGGGCGGCGTTTTTGACTGGGCCAACGTGGATTCCCGCCGGCCGATCACAGAGCAAAAAGATGCTGAAGTGCTGGTTCGCCTGCATGAAGCCAAACGCAACACGATCACTTATGGGTTTGGATTTGAGGTGACCAAGCGTGGTGGCGCTGTTCCCGGGGGGACAGTGGCGGTACCGGGATTGCCACCCATTGGTCTTCCCGCGAATTTCAAAACCAGCGAACAGACATTCTGGGGACCTCGCGGTTCGCTTGAGTACACGCGACGCAACTTCCGAGGCCGTGCGGAAACGGTGACGATGGGGATATTCGCGGCCCGACTGGAGCAGCGTGCCACGGCCGGATGGACGAACCCCAACTTTCGCAACAGCATCTGGAGCACCACGGTTTCAGGCTCGATCGATCGCTCAAGCCAGAATCCGCTGTTCACTTCGCGCATTGGGCAGGCTGGAGTCCAGTTTGAACGTTTCCTTGACGCCAAAAGGACCAAGTCGGTTTATTTCCGTTACAGTTTCAGCCGGACCAGCCTGACGAATCTGCTTGTCCCACAGCTGATCCTGCCAGAAGACCAGAATGTTCGCCTTTCGACGTTATCGACCTCCTTTATCCGAGACACGAGAGATGATGTGCTGGATGCGCATCGCGGCATTTATGAGAGCTTTCAAGCTGACTTGAACCCAAGCATCCTTGGGTCGAATACGAATTTCACGCGCTTCCTCGGACAGACCTCGTATTACAAGTCGGTATTCAGTAAATCGACAATATGGGCCAACAGCGTGCGTATTGGACTGGAGAAGTCGTTTTCTGGAGCGCACATTCCGATCAGCGAATCGTTCTTCTCAGGCGGCGGCAGCACCCTGCGCGGCTTCCCCCTGAACGGCGCCGGTCCGCAGCGAACGGTGCCGGTGTGCGGAGTGCCGACAGATCCGAGCACGTGTGCGCTGATTCGTGTGCCTCAGGGCGGACCTCAGCTGCTGATCCTGAACTCGGAGCTGCGCTTCCCCTCATCACTTATCAACAAACTCGGCGGCGTGGTCTTCTACGACGGCGGTAATGTGTACAACCACCTAGGCAGGCCCTGGGACGGCTATTCAAACAACATAGGAATAGGAGCTCGTTACGCAACACCGGTGGGCCCGATTCGTTTCGATATTGGCCGCAACCTGAACCCGATTCCCGGGATCAGCCCATGGCAATACTTCATCACTCTGGGACAGGCATTTTGATGGTGCAGACGTGAATTGGAACTGGAAAAAAATCATCCTCTGGGCAGTCGGAGCAATCTTCCTACTGGTAATCGGCATATGTTTGACGGCGGTGCTGCTAGTACATCACAACGCCGGGTTTCGTGGATTCCTGCTGGCAAAGGTTGAGAGCGCGGTGAAGGACTCGACGGGAGCGACATTGCAAGTTCATGACTTCGAGCTACGGCTTTCCACGCTCACGCTCGATATCTATGGAATCGTCGTACATGGAACCGAGCCGGCTAGCGCGCCACCGCTTGTGCAGGCCGACCACCTTGCAGTTGGAGTTACGATCGATTCGATTCTCCAGCGCAAGTTCCACTTCCGCAATATCGAATTGAACCATCCTGTAGTGTCGGTTCGCGTGAACAAGGCCGGCGAAAATAACCTGCCCAGGCCGGAGAAGCAACCTACCAGTAACAGCAATGCCAGCATTTTTGATCTGGGTATTCGACAGTTGCTGCTGGATCGCGGTGAGATCTATTACAACGACCAGAAGACGCCGCTTTCGGCAAACCTGAGGAATCTGGAGCTGACGGCAGGCTACGATCCAGGTCAGAAGCGCTATCAGGGGCATCTGCAATATCAAGACGGCAAAATTCAGTATGGCCGTTACACACCGCTACCCCACAACCTTGATGCCGGTTTTGCGCTTACTCCGCAACGATTCATGCTTGACCGCGCGGTGCTTGCGTTAGGGCAGTCGCAGATTGTGCTCAACGCGACGGTTGACGATTACAGCAAGGATCCAAACGTGCAGGCGAACTATCAAGCTTCACTCGCGACCGGTGAGTTCGCGGCGGTGCTGAAGAACTCGTCAATCCCTGTGGGAACAGTCCACCTGACCGGAGCAGTTCAATATAAGGCGCAGCCGGGACAGCCCGCGTTGAATAGCGCCGTGATCCGCGGAATGGTCAGCAGTCCGGAGCTTTACGTAAAGACCCCAAGCGTGCACACAGCCATTCGCAACGTGAGCGCGAAATACCAGTTTGAGCACGGCAACGCAACCGTGGAGAACATGCGGGCCGAACTGCTGGGCGGCCGCTTTGAAGGCAAGCTGACGCTGCTGGACGTTGCAGGAAATGGCCAGGGCAGGTTGCAGGCTTCACTGAGAGATGTATCGCTCGATGTCTTGCAGAAAATCGCGCAGGCGAATTCGCTACGCGAGGCACATCTCGTGGGTAACTTGAACGCCGACGCGCAAGCGTCATGGGTGAAGAGCATTAAGAATCTCACCGCAACGGCGAATGCCACGTTGCAGGCAGCCATCGGGCAGAATCCGTCAACGCCGCTTGATGGTGTGATTCACGCGGATTATTCGGCGGCGCGCCAGGAAGTGGCGCTTCACCAGAGCTATATTAAGACACCGAAGACCTCCATTAATCTTGACGGCAAGGTTAGCGAGCTTTCACAGCTGCAGATACGCATGCACAGTGATGACCTGCACGAAATTGAGGCTGTAGCTGCGAACTTCAAAACCGCGTCGGCTTCAAATGCGCCGGCACAGCCTCTGGATATCCACGGCGTCGCCGATTTCATCGGCTCGGTGAGTGGATCAACGAAGAACCCGAAAATCCAGGGACAATTTACATCCAGTAACCTGCGCGTCAAGGGCAGTGCATGGAAGCTGGTGCGGACCGGCATCAATGCAGATCCGTCGCAGGCGACGTTGAGTAACGGAGAATTGCTTTCAGCTACGCAGGGCCGGTTTACCTTCAATGTGCGGGCCGGGCTGAAAAAATGGGCCTATACATCGACAAGCCCGATCTCGGTTCAGCTGAATGCTTCGCAGGTCTCCATCGCCGATCTGGAGCGGCTAGCCAACAAGACTTATCCGGTGAGCGGGACTCTGGCGTTGAACGTGTCTCTGCACGGCACGCAGGAGAACCCGGTGGGTCGCGGCACGTTGTCCGTGACGAACGCCAAGGTCTCGAATGAAACGGTGCAATCGCTGAACTTGAATTTCAATGGTGACGGAAACGCCGTGAATACTGATCTGCGGATCAAGATGCCTGCGGGAATCACGCAAGCGAAAGGTGTTCTCTATCCACGGACGCAGGCCTACGAACTGCAGGTAACCGGCAACAATATCCGGCTGGAGAAGCTGCAGACCCTGGCAGCAAAGAATGCGCAGATCGCCGGTGCGCTGAACATCAACGCGCAGGGAAAAGGCACGCTGAAGAATCCGCAACTCACGGCGACCGTCGAAATTCCTCAGCTGCACATGCAGAAGCAGGTGGTGCAGGGAATCAAGCTGCAAACCACGGTGCAGAACCACGTTGCGAACTTCGCGCTCGACTCGGCGGTGATGCAGACCTATATAAGGGGGCGTGGGACAGTGGGAATAGCCGCGCCTTATCACGCCGATGTGCGGCTGGATACGGGACGTATTGCTTTCGCGCCGCTGCTTGCTCTCTATGCACCGGCCCAGGCGCGCGATGCCGGTGGTGAAACTGAATTGCACGCCACACTGCGTGGGCCGCTTGCCAACAAGAACCGCGTGGAAGCACACCTTGAGATCCCGGATCTTGCAGTCAACTACAAGCAAGTGAAGCTTGCAGCAACCAAACCGATCAAGCTTGATTACCAGAACAGCACTGCAGTGTTGCAGCCTACCAGCATTCAGGGAACAGGCACAGACATCCGCATGGAGGGCAACGTACCTGTAAACAACCTGAAGGCCGCCAATTTCCTGGTGCAAGGGACGATCGATCTCGGCATTGCACAGATGATCATGCCGGACGTGATCAGCAAAGGCAAAATCCAGTTCGACATCGATTCCCGGCGTTACTCCGCGGGATCGAACATGAAAGGCCAGTTGAGGATCGTCGACGCGAGCTTTCATACTCTCGACTCGCCCGTGGGTCTCGATCACGCCAACGGCGTACTCGATGTCACGCGCGCCCGGCTGCAGATCGTAAACTTCGAAGGCGAGGTTGGCGGCGGCACCATCACTGCCAGAGGAGGCGTGGCGTACAGTCCGGCGGTACAGTTTGATCTTGCGCTGGCCGCCAAGCAGATCCGACTGCGCTATCCGGAGGGGCTGCGTACCATCCTCGATTCCAATCTGGCTTATACCGGGAACATGCAAGCTTCCACCGTGAGCGGCACGGTCACGATCGCACACATGTCACTCACGCCTGACTTCGACCTCACCAGCTTTGCCAACCAGTTCAGCAGCGGCGGCAGTGCGGCCCCGTCTTCGCCGTTTGAACAGACGGTCAAGCTCAACATCGCGGTGCAATCTTCGTCGCAAATGGAACTGGCGAGCAGCGAGGTGAGCGTTCAGGGAAATGCCAACCTGCGCGTGGCTGGTACTGCGGCACAACCGGTGATCCTTGGCCGCTCGACTTTGACCGGCGGCGAGCTGTTCTTTGGCGGCAATCGCTACATTGTGCAGCAGGGGACAATCGAGTTCCTGAATCCCGTGCGCACGGAGCCGGTAGTCAACCTGCAGGTCCGGACGACGATCGACCAGTACAACATCTCGCTGAACATTCAGGGTCCGGTGGAGCGGCTGCACACCAATTTCACCTCTGATCCGGCTCTTCCTCCAGTGGACATCATCAACCTGATCGCCCGCGGAACCACCACTGAAGCTGCGGCTGCGCAGCAGAGCCAGCCACTGGCGCTGGGAGCACAATCGGCGATTGCTTCTGCAATCAGCAACCAGGTCAGCGGCAGGATTGCCAAGGTGGCGGGCATCTCGCACCTGTCGGTTGATCCAGCGATCGGCGGTAATGGCCAGAATCCCGGAGCGCGCATCTCCGTCCAGCAGCGCGTGACAAGCAATATGTACGTGACTTTCGCAACCGATGTGACTTCCACGCAGAGCCAGGCAATTGAGCTCGAATATCGATTCAACCGGCGATGGTCGGTGAGGGGCGTTCGCGACCAGAACGGCGGTTTCGGTGTAGATGGTCATTACACCAAAGAGTTCTAGCCGTGCCGCCGGGCTGAAGGAACCGCGTGTTGCGCGTTGAGAGCG
The DNA here is from genome assembly GCA_036258095.1 of Candidatus Angelobacter sp. Lineage (GTDB taxonomy): Bacteria > Acidobacteriota > Terriglobia > Terriglobales > Acidobacteriaceae > Angelobacter. The sequence goes on from DATAEJ010000057.1 coordinate 9,526, forward strand.
TCGCATGAGACCATTCGAGTGCGATGCTCAGGACCGAGCGGCAGAACCTGGTTCTCGAAACCGACAGCTACAAGTTCACCCACTGGAAGCAATACCCACCCGGAACCGAATACGTTTACAGCTACCTGGAGTCGCGCGGTGGCATGTTCGGGCAGACCGTCTTCTTCGGACTGCAATATTACCTGATGCGTTATCTGCGCGGTTCTGTAGTGACCGCGGAAGATGTTGCCGAGGCGCAAGGCTTCGTCGATCAGCATCTTGGTCCCGGCATGTTCAACCGCGATGGCTGGATGCACATCGTCGAGCGGCACGGTGGCCGTTTGCCGGTGGAGATCAAGGCGGTGGAAGAAGGCAGCATTGTTGACGTAAGCAATGTGCTGATGACCATTGAAAACACTGATCCGGTCTGCTATTGGCTTCCCAATTATCTGGAAACACTGCTACTCAAGGTCTGGTATCCGATTACAGTCGCGACGCTCTCGCGCGCGATACGGCGCGTGTTCCTGTCGGCGCTGGAGCGTTCGGGCGATCCTGCGTTGATCGATTTCAAGTTGCACGATTTCGGCTATCGCGGCGTGTCGAGCGAAGAGACCGCCGGCATCGGCGCGGCCGCTCACCTGATCAACTTCAAGGGCACTGACACAGTCGCCGGAATTCGCATTCTGCAGGAGTACTACGGCTCCGATCAGATGGAAGGCTTCAGCGTGCCTGCTGCCGAACACTCCACCATCACCGCATGGGGACGCGAGCACGAAACCGACGCTTACCGCAACATGCTGCATTCGTTTCCGAAGGGAATCGTCGCGGTGGTGAGCGATTCCTACAACGTTTATGACGCTACGGAAAAGCTCTGGGGCAGTGCGCTTCGCGAAGAAGTGCTGCACCGCGAAGGAACGCTCGTAGTGCGGCCCGACTCGGGGAATCCGCGCGAAGTTGTGCTCAAAGTTCTGGCCATTCTCGGTGAGCGCTTCGGCTACGAGCTCAACGACAAGGGCTATCGCGTGCTGAACCCTCGCGTGCGCGTGATTCAGGGCGACGGCGTGAACTACTGGACCATTCAGGACACGCTCATGGCCATGAATCGCGCCGGCTGGTCGGCGGATAACATCACCTTCGGTATGGGAGGCGCATTGCTCCAGCAACTCAACCGCGACACACAGAAGTTCGCCTTCAAATCATCGAACGTGACCGTGAACGGCAAAGACCGCGACGTGTTCAAAGATCCTGTGGAAGGTCATGACAAGATGTCCAAACGGGGACGACTCGCACTGCGCCGTCGCGACGGCAAGTGGATTACTGAGCGCGTAGACCGCGGAGCGTCGGCGCATGGTGATCTGTTGCGTCCGGTATTCCGCGATGGAGAAATTCTCGCGCGGTATAC
>DATAEJ010000058.1:0-9842 GCA_036258095.1 Candidatus Angelobacter sp.
CGCCGCGGTTATTAGTAACTAACAAGTAACCTTGTGGGGCACAGGGAAGCCGAAGAGACGCATGGGTGACGCAAGAAAAACCTTGGGTGACCCAAGCAGTTCTCGGCGTGACCCAAGCTAAAACCCGGCGTGACCCAAGGGTCGAAATGGCGGAAGTTCTTTTGTTGCAATGAAACGCCAAAAAAATAGGGGGCACCCCCTCTAAGGTTTACTAAGAAAGCAATCCAGCACTCAGCAATTCAGCCAAAAGCCGTGGGACCGATATCGCACGAAAACGTGAAGAGATATCGGAGGGGATGAATCTCCGTAATCTGTGCCGCCCCTTACCGGGGCTCGGTTTCCTTATCTACCTTTACCCACCCCTCCGCGAGCGGTCGCTGCGCTCCCGCGTGCTACGGAGGTGGGCTAACTTGTTGACGGGCCTACGGCCCTGTTCGTGAAAGAGCGCGAGCAGCGTTCAGCCCTGAAGCGCATCGCCGACATGCGCCAAAAGTGAGCAAGTGGGAACGCTTCTTTTATTTGTGCAACCCACGTGGTACGAGAGGTCGGCTAACTTGTTGACGGGCCTACGGCCCTGTTCGTGAAAGAGCGCGAGCAGCATTAAGTCCGAGAGCGCATGGCCGAGATCGCTGATCCTGGCGGTCCCTAGCAGCTTCGAAGATCCTTGCAAGCGCACGTTTCCAAGCAGCCTCTTCCGGGCGAAGAGCTAGGCGGTCCCGGGAGCTGCTTCGGTCAGCTGCTCGCCGGTGGGAGCGACCAGCTGGAAGCGGACGCAGTCACCGCAACTATGGCAGGCCGGAAACTTGTCTTTGGAATCGAGCACCACTTCGTGAGGGGGGCGGTGCCCGGAATGCAACACCCTATAAATCCCCGCCTTCGGAACCGATTCGCCAGGCCTGAACTGTGTCTTGGAGGAATCGAAATCCATGCGCAACACCAAGTTGGACGGGGAACAAGTCGGTTGGAGTAGGCTTGTTCAACAGAGAGTTGTCCACGGGGCTCACGGGTTCAGAAAAATCGGGGTCCTCGGAAATGTGGGGCGCTGCCATCACCAACTTGAAGCGGACGTTCTCGCCGCAGTTCTTGCAATAGGGAAAGACGGAGCTGCGGGTGAACAGGGCTGAGGTCCGCGGTTCGTCATAATGGCAGACCTCATACATCCCGGACTCTGAGACCAGCTCTCCGGGACACAGACTACAATCCGACTGATCGTACGACGCAGGTGTACTGTTTTTGCTCATGGCGACTGCAATCCTGAAATCGCCCGTTTGGGAAAGGCGCGTATCAGCAGCCCTCTAGCTGCCCAGCAGTGAATTGCGCGGAGAGTCCTGCCGGGTGTCCAACGCGCTCCAGGGGCGGTTACTACTCACAAAAAGCTAGGATGCTGATTTTGAGCAGAGCGTTGGGACTAAGAAGTTGGTGTTCAGGTACTTTGGCAGCGGGTGAAATCAGCTGCTGACGAGAATGGCTCAATCTGCCACGACGCAGATTCCTGCGGCGTCTGCGGCAAGGATGATGCGTTCGCCGTCTAAAAAAAGACATTTCGCCGCGTCCACAGCCAGACAGGTAGCGCCGGCATGACTCATTACCTCGATGGTTTTCAGGCCAATCACCGGCACGTCAAAGCGCATGTCCTGATTTGGCTTGGCGACTTTCACTACGGTGAGCGCGCGGCTGAGCAGTGCGTCTGAGTCTGCGCCGCGCGATTTTGACAGGCCGCTGCGGCCAGCGCGGACTGCGCCGGAAGGTAGGGAGCCGTCGTCATCGAGGCTGCGCATGATTTCGCCGGCGCGGAGGATGGTGGCATCGGTGCCTTCCATGGCCTCCACGGCAACGCAGGCCGCTTCCGCGATTACCACCGTCTGACCGATATCGTACTGTGCCAGATGACGGCCGACTTGACGACCGTAAGTGATATTTTTCAGCTCTGGGTCGGTTGGTTGTCGCCGGCTCAACACACCCGCTTTGGCCAGCAGCGGCTCCAGGTAAGACGTAGAGCTGATGAGGTGAATGCCTTCGTCTTCCAGGACTTTGGCAACGGCGCCGATTAGCGAATCAGTGTTCCTGGTGCCGAGTGAGAACAGCACCTTGGCCAGACGCCAATCTGGCCGGATGCTGGAGAAGATCTGCTTGTGCTTTACCTGACCTGCCATTACGGCAGTGCTCACGCCCTCACGCTTGAACGTGTCGATGAGTTTGCCCAGCTCTCCCAGTGACATCCAGTGGACGGCGCTGGCGCCGCGGTTTTCGATCAGGGGAGAAGTTTCCTCCTTGATCGCGGCAACCACCACTTGCGTACCTTGCGCCAGGGCAGCATCCAGCAGCAGCAATGGAAAACTGCCGTTGCCTGCGATCAGGCCTAATTTTGCGCTGGTCTGCATTTTTCCAAGTGTATCAATGACTTGCCAAGGCATCTATTTGAGTATGAGGGCATCTTAACCAAGAAGTTAACATGGCGAGCAACGGGTGATGGGAAAGCAGCCGGGACCAAAAACGCAATTATCGAACACTCCATATAAAGGCTATCAGTTACCGGGAACGCTGCAAGAGGAAGAGAATCGGATGGCAGAGGAGGTCGACCCAAACCTGCGTCCGGAAGATCACGGCATGGTGTTGCGCTACCTGCATTACGCTGACACTCTGCTGAATAGTCCCGAGGAGGAAGACCGCTCCTCGCCTTTGTTACTGCGTGAGCGGGAGACCGCGGCCAGGCGAGCGTTGACCAGAGAGCCAGTTGAGAAGCCTGCTGGGGAGAAGTCTGACGAGAAAGAGAGCGGCAAGGCTGCCTGAAGCAGCTTACTTGATAATGCCACGCTCCGCCGACTCCACGAAGCGAATCAGCATTGCTACATCCTCCCCCTGGTCACCTTCCGACTTCAGCTTTTCCAGCGCTTGAGTCGTATTCAGGCCGGAATTCAGCAGCACACGGAAAGCGTGATGTATCTTGCCGATTCGCTCCCTGGTGAATCCGCGGCGCTCCAGTCCCACTGAGTTCAAGCCATAAGCCTTGGTATGGCGCGGCGTCACGCACTTTGAGAACGGCAGCACGTCCTGCGTAACCACGGTTCCACCGCCAATGTAGGAATGCGCCCCAATACGCACGTACTGGTGAACCGGGCTGAGCGCTCCCACTACCGCCCATTCTTCCACCGTCACATGGCCGGCCAGCGTGGACCCATTCACCAGCATGGCGTGGTCGCCGATCTGCGAATCGTGGCCCACGTGCGAGTAAGCCATGATCAGCGTATGGCTGCCGATTCGGGTGACGCCACCGCCCTTTGCAGTGCCTCGATTGAGCGTCACGCATTCCCGGATCACGTTGTTGTCGCCAATCTCCAGCCGGGTTGGTTCGCCTTTGTAGCTGATATCTTGTGGCTCCAGACCGATGGCGCAGAAAGGGAAGAACCGGTTCTTGTTTCCGATTTTTGCCGGCCCCTGAATATGGACGTGAGAGATCAGCTCACAGTTCTCGCCCAGCTCAACGCCGGCTCCCACAATGCAATAGGGCCCGATGAAGCACGATTCGGGGACCCTGGCCTGAGGGTCAATGACTGCTGTGGGATGGATCATTCGCTTGAGCCGGACTCCGCGATCCGTCCGCTGGAACGGTCCACCAGCGCGCAGCTGATGGTGGCCTCGCAGGCCACTTTGCCGTCGACGTAGGCCTTGCCTCCCATTCGAACGGCGATGCGCCTCCAGGCCAGTACTTCCACTTCAATCCGGAGCTGGTCGCCGGGCGATACCGGGCGGCGGAAACGGGCCTTCTCGATGCCGGTGAAGACCATCAGCTTGTCATTGCGGTCAGGGATCTCGGTGAGAAGCAGCGTGCCGCCAGCCTGTGCCATGGCTTCCACCATCAGCACGCCAGGCATGATCGGATAGCCGGGGAAGTGTCCCTGAAAAAATGGCTCGTTGATGGTGACGTTCTTGATGGCCACGATCCGCTTCATCCGCTCGATCTCGACCACGCGGTCGATCAGCAGGAAAGGGAAGCGATGCGGCAGGATTGCCTGAATCTGGCTGATGTCCAGCGGTCCTGAAGCAGCCACCGGCTCCGCGGTCTTAACGGTACTCTCGCTCATTGGCGGAAAATTATAGAAGAACCGGAGAGTTTGCCAAAATTGCCGAACTCGCGCTTGCCGTAAGTGAAACTGGTTGAGAAAGACGCCTTGACAGAGAGGAAACGAAATCGTTATGAATGGAAGTTGCGCAAGATTCTCCGCTCCGTTGCGTTCTTCCGGCAGCTGATTCGCATTTGATTCCGCGGCAAATTGCTCTTCTTCTACTCTGGTTGTGCATGCGCATACCACACGTGTGTGTTGTTCTACATTCCTTTTCGAAAATTTGTGATCAACTCTGAGTGCAGCAGCTTGGCTTTTGAATTGCTTTCCAGTGTGTAGCAAGCAAATCTGCTCCACTCGAGGGCCCTGCTTTATGAAGTTGCAGTCCACTATCTTCCGTTCCTCATGTACGTTGATCGCCTTCTCGGTCCTGTCGCTGCTCCCCGTGCGTGCGGGTGCGCAGTGTGCCGCTCCATCCTCTGCAGGTGTTGCGCTGTGCCAGCCCAGCGCCAACAGCGTGATTTACCAGATTCCTCATATTGAAGCCGCCGCCACTCCGACTTCCGGCAGTATCAGCAGCATGAAAGTTTTCATTGACGGCAAACTGAACTTCCAGAACTCCGGCGCCGTGGTCAGCGTCTTTCCAGGCGGGATCGCCAATGGCACTCATACTCTGCTTATCAAGGCAACCGACGATTTCGGCCGCACCTATCAGAAGAGCGAAACCTTTAGCGTCGTCGGAAACCTGCCCAACTCATGCACGGTCTCCGCAATCGGCGTGCGGCTCTGTGCTCCGACCGTAAATTCCACGGTTTCACAGAATCTGGAGATCGCAGCGGGCTTTAAGGGCGAAGCTCGCATTACTCATCTGCGCGCTTATGTGAACGGGAAGACTTATCTCGATTACTCGCCTGCGGTCGGTGAAAGTCAGGTCTTCATCAGTGCGGGACCGGTTGCAGCCGGCGCTGACAGACTCAAGCTGGTAGCGTGGGATGCTCAGGGTCACGTTTACACGGCGAGCAGCACCTTTACTGCGTATTACGATGGCGGCTGCGCGCCCAAAGGCGACGTTTGCACTCCGGCGCTCAACACTGACTCTCCTCAGGATGGCGACGATGTGAACACCAGTTTCCGTATCTCGGCGGCGGTGCAGAACAATCCCGCTCCGATCACCGGGATGAAAGCCTATTTGAGCGGGACTCAAGTGGCCGCTTCGTCCGGACCGACCCTTGACCAGACCATCAATGCTCCCAAGGGTACTCACATCCTGACCATCCAGGCGTGGGACACGGCCGGAAAGCTCTATCGCAACACGTTGAACGTCAACGTGCGATAAAAACCAGCTCGGCCGGGCTAACCACCCGGCCAGTTCAGCGCATCGTTCTATATAACGCTCGCGCTCCTTCGTCGACACTAGCGGCAGCTCCGTAAAAAGGGCTGCCGCTGGTGTTTTGGGGAGATTCGTCTGCGGGGCTGCTCTTTCCTTGTTGCCATGTACTCACACCCGACACGCAATTTATGATGGGCGTTTCATGTCTGCCCCAATAGCCAACCAATCTTCGTTACTCAGGTTTTGTGCCGATCGCCACAACGAAATGCTGGAGACGCTTCGCCGTCTCGTGGAGATGGAATCCCCAAGTGACGACAAAGCGGCTGTCGACCGTCTCGGAAAAGTGCTGGCGCACGAGTTCGAATCGCTCGGCGCAAAAGTAACTTTCTTCCCTCAACCTGACCATGGCGACCATCTGAAAGCCGAATTCCCTGGCGCGAGCGGCAAGCCCGTTCTGCTGCTCGGCCATTTCGATACGGTCTACCCGATCGGGACGCTCGCCAACATGACATTTCGGGTTGACCGTGACCGTGCTTACGGTCCGGGTGTCTATGATATGAAGACCGGAATCGTGATGATGATTTTCGCGCTGCGGGCCCTGCGCGAACTAGGCTCATCCCTGAGTCGGCCGGTGACGATCTTGCTCGACACCGATGAAGAGATTGGAAGCCCCACGGGTCGCCCAGTCGTTGAGGCTACCGCGCGCCACTGTGAGGCCGTGCTGGTGCTCGAGCCTTCGCAGGGGATCAAAGGGGCGCTAAAAACGGCGCGGAAAGGCGTGGGCGATTTCAGCATCGAAGTGACGGGACGCGCTGCCCATGCCGGTGTGGATTTCGAGAAAGGTCACAGCGCCGTGGTGGAAGCGGCACGACAGATCCTGGAAGTTACGAAGTTCACTGACCTCGGCCGTGGGCTTACGGTGAACCCGGGCGTCGTTCAAGGTGGGACGAGGACAAATGTGATCGCCGCTGAAGCGCGGGTCGAAGTTGATGTACGGATCGCCCGCATGGCTGATGCGCCCGACTTGCAAAAGAAGTTCGTCAGCCTAAAACCGTTCGATAGCGGGTGCGAGGTCCGCGTGAGCGGCGGCATCAATCGTCCGCCCATGGAGCGCACCGATGGGACCGTGCGACTCTTCCGTCTGGCGCAGGAGCAGGCCCGCGCTCTTGGGATGTCTTTGGACGAAGCGTCAACCGGCGGAGGCTCAGATGGGAACTTTACTTCCGGCTTGGGAATACCCACTCTTGATGGTTTAGGAGCAGTAGGAGAAGGGGCTCATGCAGCTCATGAGGCAATACTCTTAGAGGAACTCTCAAAGCGTACAGCTTTGCTCGCGTGCCTGCTCCAAAGTCTTTGAGCAGCAACAGTTTATTAGGAAAGTTAACGAATTACCGACGTAAGTACTTTATCTTCCACAGATTCTTTGACTCTGCCGGAACAGTTGGCCTACAATCGCCTCATCAGTTGCCCTTAAAATCACACGAAACTGACGGGAGCGCCCCTGGCGGTTCCGGATGGAGTAAAAACTCATGTTTGGCGGAAAACTTGGCGTACCGGAACTGCTCATCATCCTGGTAATCGCACTTATCTTCTTTGGCCCCAGCAAACTTGGCGATCTCGGCAAGGGTCTGGGTGATGCCATCAAGAATTTCAAGGGCGCCATGAAAGAGCACGAAGGCGAGCCTGCGCAGCCGGCCGAAAAGAAATAGTTTTCAGCTGCTGATCAGTCCGGCCTTTCGCAACATTTCAGTAACCAACTGCAGCGGCAATCCAACCACATTGGAATATTCCCCCTCCATGCGGTCGGCAAATCCGGCAGCGCCTCCTTGTATGGCGTAGGCTCCGGCTTTGTCCATCGGCTCGTTCGTTGCCACATAATTTCTGATCTCAGAATCGCTTAATTTTCTGAAGCGCACCCGCGTCGTGCTGGTGCGCGTTTCTATTTTCCCATCCGGACCGACCAGTGAAACGGCGGTAGTGACTTCGTGCTCGCGAGCCGAAAGCATCCGGAGCATGCGTTCCGCGTCGGCGTAATCGATGGGTTTCTCGAGAACGTGCTCGTCCGCCACTACGATCGTATCCGCGCCCAGGACGTATTTCCCGCAGTGGCGCGCTGCGACTGCGCGCGCCTTCTCCTCCGCCAGCCTGCGAGCATAGTCAGCCGGCTTCTCGTTCTCCTCGCGCTGTTCCGGAATGTGCGCCGGATCAACTTCAAACTGCACGCCGGCTTGCCCCAGCAACTCCAGCCTTCGGGGAGAGGCGGACGCCAGTACCAAACGTAGAGTATTCATTTAGTTGAGAAGGCTCGGGTTTGCGAACGGCCAGTGTTGCTCATGCATCCTTCAGAACCATGCGTCCGTCTCAAGATACGTGAAAAGTCTGGCTACGAGCAAAGAGCAACTCGGAGCATCCCTGATCGAGAGCGGCTGCGAGTTCCGTGTATGGGCGCCCCTGGCGCGCAACGTCACCGTGCGCCTCACCAATGATCGCGGCACGCGCGACCTGCCGATGGAGCGCGCAGACGACGGCTACTTCGTGCTCGAAACTTCCGCTCGCGCCGGCGATAAATATTTCTACATCGTCGATGGCGGCAAGCCGGTTCCCGATCCGTTTTCACGATATCTGCCCGAAGGCGTTCACGGCCGGACCGAAATCGTTGATCCACTCGCGTTCAAATGGACTGACCAGAACTGGCGCGGCCTGGCACTCAAGGATTACGTCATCTACGAATTGCATATTGGCACCTTCACGCCAGAGGGCACATTTGACTCCGCCATCGCGAAGCTGCCGTACCTGAAGGCGCTCGGAATTACCGTTATCGAAGTCATGCCCGTTGCGGCGTTCCCGGGCAAGCGAAACTGGGGTTATGACGGTGTCTCGCTCTACGCCGTGCAGGAAAGCTACGGCGGGCCAGAAGCGTTCCGCCGATTTGTCGACGCCGCCCATGCGCAGGGCCTGGCCATAATGCTTGACGTGGTTTACAACCATCTCGGCAACGAAGGCAATTACCTGCGCATGTTTGGGCCTTATTTCACTGATAAGCATAAAACGCCCTGGGGCGACGCCATCAACTACGATCAGCCCGGAAGCGACCAGGTACGCAATTACTTCATAGAAAATGCGCTGTACTGGATCCGCGAATACCACGTCGATGGCCTGCGTCTTGATGCCGTGCAGACCATCCAGGACGATTCGCCGGTCCACATCCTCGCAGAGATCACAAAGAGCGTCGGCGAACTGGCCTTCGAAATCGACAAAGAAATCTGCGTTATCGCCGAAACCGACGAGAATGACGCCCGCATGCTTGAGCCCCGCGACCGCGGTGGTTACGGGCTGGACGCGGTATGGAGTGACGACTTTCATCACGCCATTCATGCCTTCTTCACCGGAGAGCGCAAAGGTTATTACCAGGATTTCGGCAAGCCGGAGCAGATCGTGCGCGCGTTGAACGAAGGCTTCGTTTTTCAGGGCGAGCCATTCAACTTCTGGGACGGCAAGCCACGCGGTACCAGCAGCGCCGGCATGCCGGCGGCAGCTCATGTGATCTGCACACAGAACCATGACCAGGTAGGGAACCGCGCCAAAGGCGAACGGTTCACCGTGCTGGTGCCTCGCGGTGTGCGCATGCTCGCGGCGGCCTTGTTGCTGCTTTCCCCACATACACCGCTCATCTTCATGGGACAGGAATATGACGAGGAACATCCATTCCAGTTCTTTACCGATTACGGTGATCCCGCCCTGCAAAAGGCCGTGAGCGAAGGTCGTCGCAATGAATTCAAGGATTTTGATTTTCGTGAAGTTCACGATCCCGAAGATCCTGCGACTTTCGAGCGCTCAAAGCTCAACTGGGCAACCGCGGAGGGGGAAAATCCAAAGCTCAAGTGGTACGTCTCTCTTCTTGAACTCAGGAGAAAGCACGTCACCGATGCCTCCCGCACCTGCCGTGCTGAACTTGCAGATGGCATCATTCGCATGCAGGTGCCTGCCGAAGATCCGAGATTGAAGGTGTTCGCGCGTGTTGAGGGCACCACAGTCCTGCCAAATCCCGGTGACGGCTGGAAAAAACTGCTGTGCGAAGAAGCCGAGCAATTCGGCGTCACCGTCTGGTCAAAGAGCTGACTCGCCTGCGCTCGTCCGTGTTCATCTGTGGCAAGTGGTTTTGGTTTTCCGATTACGGCGATTCCGGCGATTACGGCGATCTGTCTGCCACTCCCTCTACCCCCCTCCCACTCATCAAGATTCATCAACATCCATCAAGGCCCCATCAAGGGATCATCAAGCCTGATCAACGTCCTCCATCAAGGTCCAGCAATATCCATCAAGACCAGTCTGCGCTCGTCCGTGTTCATCTGTGGCAAGTGGTTTTGGTTTTTCGATTACGGCGATTCCGGCGATCTACTCCCCACCCCCCGCTTCGTCCCAATCCGTCCCAGCCTCGTCCCAATGTGTCC
>DATAEJ010000059.1:0-81421 GCA_036258095.1 Candidatus Angelobacter sp.
ACAGTTCTCCCATCGTGGAAATCGATGGACCCCCTTTGCGCACTTCCTTTTCGGTGCGGCCCGCGTGACTTCTGACGTCAGCGCGACCAACCCTGGTTTCTTCAGCAGCAGCTTTCACCAGAACAAATTCGCCACCGCCCTGGGCGGCGGCCTCGATCTCAAACTGAGCAAGCATGTGGCGTGGAGGATCGTACAGGCTGAATACCTGCTCACTAAATTTGCTGATGGAAACAATGACCAGCAAAACAACATTCGAGCGGCCACTGGACTGGTACTCCGCTTCGGCGGCAACCCGCCTCCGCCTCCGCCCGCGCCTGTCAATCATCCCCCCACCGTCTCGCTCACGCCGAACCCCAACAAGCTCACTCAGGGCTCGGGTGACAGTTCGGTCATTCAGGCGAATGCAACCGATCCTGACAATGACAAACTGACCTATACATGGTCTGCTACTGGCGGCACCGTTGAGGGCAGCGGCGCTGAAGTTCACTGGAATCCTGCCGGCCTTGCACCTGGAACCTATACCATCACCGCCAAGGTCGACGACGGGAGAGGTGGCACTGCGAGTTCTTCCGCAGATGTGACCATCGAGCCCCGTCCGAACCGGAATCCCACCGTCACATGCGCCGCAGCGCCCGCAACCGTCACAGCCGGCCAGCCGGTTACGATCACTTCGACCGGAACCGACCCTGACAACGATCAGCTGACCTACAGTTACTCCGCCACTGGAGGAACTGTGACCGGCACCGGCCCGACCGCTAACTTCAACACAGCGGGCCTGCGTCCGGGAAATTACACGGTCACTTGTAAGGCAGACGATGGCCGTGGCGGCACGGCTCAGTCCACCGCCAACGTCGAAGTGCAAGCGCCCCCTGAGCAGAAGCAGCTTGAAACTCGGCTCTCTCTGCACAGCATTTACTTCCCAACCGCGCTGCCCACCGAAGCAAACCCGAACGGCGGCCTGCTTGGAAGCCAGGAGCGCACGCTTGTCATGCTGGCCGGCGACTTCAAGAAGTACCTCGCTTTCCGGCCTGACGCGCACCTCATCCTGCAGGCGCATGCTGACCCGCGTGGCGGTCCCGAGTACAACAAGGCGCTCTCTGACCGTCGCGCTGCCCGTACCAAGGCATTCCTCGTGCAGCAGGGCGTGAATGCTGATGCCATCGAAACCCAGGGTCTCGGCGAAGAGCAGCCCATGAGTGTCGATCAGGTCAAGCAGGCGATCGATGCCGAGCAGAACCTGACTCCCGCACAAAAGAAGCAGCTTACCGCCAAAGCTGGCATTCTGGCGCTTGCTCAGAATCGGCGCGTCGACGTGACGCTGAACACAACTGGACAGACCTCGGTACGGCAATATCCTTTCAATGCTGAAGACGCCCTGAACCTCATCAACCCGAAAGGCGTTGGCACCAAGGCGAAGGGAACCGGTGCAGGCAAGGGAACCGGTGCCGGAACTAAGAAAACCCCGAGTCCCGGAACGAAGAAGGGCGGAACAAAGAAGAATCCGTAACTAAAAGCTCTCGCTTTGCTGAAGCGCAGGCGTTCGCGCCTGCGCTTCTTCTTTTTGCAATGTATCGCGGTCCGCTAGGGTGGATTCAGTGGAGCGCTCCTCTGGCTGATTGCTAATTACTAATTGCCAATTGCTACTTCCCCGTCCTGTTTTTATGCACGATACCGCCCAGGATCAATAAAAAAGCCAGCAGTCGCACCACGTAAATCCACGGGCTCCCTTCGTTCGGCTGTCTCAGTAGCAGCATGGCGCTGCGATTGAAGCCTTCTATGATGAATGCGATTGCGAAGGCCAGGAACAATGAGTCCCTCGTCTCGCGCCAGAAGCGCAGGAAGAAGAGTCCGGCGGTAATTGATGCCGTGGCAATCACGCCTAAAAGGAAGCCGTTGATCATTGCCCGCCCTCCCAGACAAGTCCGTAAAGCAGGACAAGCATGGAAACGGCGGCAGTCAATAAACGCACTGTATAAAGATCAACCTGAGGAAAGATCACCAGGTCCAGCAACACAAGAAAATTGTTCGCGGCCAGCCCGAAGAAGCATATGCCGCTCCACAAAAGCAGGCGCTTGTGGACTCTGGCATACGCCCTTATCAGGAGCGCTCCGCAGGCGAGTGTAACTAACGTGCCCAGAATGTATACGGCTGGACCCATTTCAATCCTTTTTAAGCTTGAAAGCGCGTGCAAATTCCCGAATCGCTGGCGATGCTTTGGAGTGAATCATCCGTGAAATCCGGATCAGGTCGCGGCGGTACAAAAGGTCCAGTTCCGCAATCAAACTAATCTCGTGAAAGCCCGGATCGAAATTGTAATGATACGCATCGACAGTGACGAAGCCCCGCTGTTTCAGGTCCTGCAAAATGCCTTGCGTCGCCTCCAGTGAAATATAGAGAGCATGTGCCATCTCTTCCAGCGTCCATTGCTTGGGCCGGCTATTCCACAGGAGCAGTAGCGCCTCTAAATGAGGGACGCTCTCGATCTCGTCAAGAATAAATTGGTCAACTGCGTCGCGGGCCCGGTCTTCGCTCATCTCGAGGGACAATTCGATGTAATTTCCCAGACTGGGGAGTCCAGGCTGCAAGAATCGCGGCACGGCTTACTGGATCCGGTCGGGCATTGCGCCTCCCGGAACTCACCGGTCGCGGTTCTCTCAATATATCGCAATCAGATATTATGTTCCAGAGCCATTCCTGCCCGCTCGGCCGAAGTCCGTCGGACTCGTGATCTTACTTTCTCAATTCGGGCACCACCTTGATCTCCAGGCGTTTGGTCCCCCGAAGCACGGTCAATCGCGTGACGACTCCGATGCGTTCTTCCGTCAGCATGCGGTGCAGCACGTCCATTCCTTCTACCGCATGGCCCTCAAGCGCTATGATCACGTCGCCTGGCTCCAGGCCGGCTTTCGCAGCAGGGCTACCCTGCTCGGCGCTCAGCACAAGAGCTCCAGTGGAATGGTGCAGTTCGTAATAGCGCGAGATTGTTCGATTCAATGGCGCAGTTTGTGCCTGCACGCCTATGTAGCTCCGCCGAACTACACCGTGGCTGATCAGCTGACTGGCGATGAATTTTGCCGTATCAATCGAAATCGCAAAGCATAGCCCCTGCGCGGGCATGATTGTCGCCGTATTCACCCCGATTACCTCGCCGGCTGCATTCACCAGAGGTCCTCCGGAATTGCCAGGGTTCAACGCGGCATCAGTCTGAATCACGTCTTCGATCAACCGTCCCGACTGGGAACGCAGGCTCCTCCCGAGCGCACTCACCACACCGGCTGTGACTGTGTAGTGAAAGCCGTATGGGTTTCCGATCGCTACAACAAGCTGGCCAACACGGATTCGTCGAGAATCGCCCAGACGCACGCTGGTCAGCGCAGGCGCATCAATGCGCAGCACTGCGAGGTCGGTGTCAGGATCCTGTCCAATCAGCTGAGCAGTAGATTCGCCCGCATCGGGTGTGATCACGGAAATGCGCTTTGCTCCGTTGACCACGTGGCTATTGGTGAGCAACAATCCATCCGGTGTAAAGAGGAACCCGGAGCCGCTTCCGCCCTGTCCACGAGATGTTTCTACCTGAATCCGAACCACTGCCGGGCTCACCGCCTCAGCCACGCTGGTCACAACCTGTGAATATGCATCCAGCGCTTCTGACTCGCTAGGCTGCGGTCTCGCCGCTCCAGCCGCTTGCGCCTCTGCCGAGGACAAAAAAGTAAAGAGGTTCTCCATAGCAACATTGGATAAAACTCTTTGCGAAACGATTCAGCCGTCGCCGGGAGCACCGTTCCGCTCGTTCTAGGCCCTCGTTCTATGGAAGATACGTGCTCCCTCGTGCTGGTTCAGCTCATCGTGTTACAGCTATATGAAATGGTCACCGGCAAACCGCCGTTCACCGAAGCCATGCCGACCGATAGCATGATCGCGGCCTGCAACGCGACCCGCCTGCCGCCCGCCGGCTTTATTGCCGGCAATCGATGGTGAGGTTCTTGACACTCAGCCGCTCCCGCTTTCCACGTGCAGCGTTCGTCGCCGAGACCTGATTTCGGCCTTCACTGGCGCACTCCTCCCCGGTTGTTCCATTTCCGTTGCCTCGGATCTGGAACACTTCACGCTCGATGAGTCAGGCCGTATTGCGCCGTAATAAAATCGGGCGAGTCAGTCCAAGCCGACCTTCATGCCATCACATGGACGTGCTTATGGTGGGATTGCACTCTGGCCAACCGGTTTCACGGTTTGTCCAACGTCTTCCGCTTGCGGCCTGGTCGCTATCAGCGGTCCTCTTCGAAGACCGCCTTCACTTTCCCACTGCGTACCGCGCGCTCCAGGGCGGAGTGGTCTTTCTCGTTCTGGTCGGCATAGGCCACTGAGAAGTCCGCCATGGCCAGGTCGAAGGCGTCGCTCTTACCCATGTATCCGCTGAGCATCGCCGACCATCCGGAGCGGGCGTGGGACAGCGCGAGCGCTCTGCCGCACCACGTGGCATAGAGTTCCATCTCGGGGGCACCGAAGGTCTCCACGCGGATACTGATCTTGATGTCCCTGAGCTGGCGGACGAAGTAATGTCTCTTTTCGAGGCCAACGGTCCACCCGAGGAACACGTCACTGGCGGGCTGCATGAGCCGGTAGCCGTCAACGATGCGCTGGCCATGGTTGCGGACGACACTTCTGCCGGAGTACGGCTCAAGAACCGATGCGCGGGCCTCCTTAACCTGAAGAAAGAGGGGATCCCCGTCGCTGGCCATGAAAAGGATCACCGCGCACGACGTTCCGACGCTCCCGATCCCCACCACCTTCATGGCGGCGTCCTTCATTTCGTAGCGGTCCAGCAAGGACTGGTAAGCGTGTGCCAGGGTATTTCGATAACCGGTAAACGCTTCCTTGAGAGCCGGATCGACGGTGCCCGCCGGATGTTCCTTTGTGTGAAATATCGTTGGCCGCTCTTCCTTGATGATCGGTTTCTCGCCTTTCGTCTCGACCAGTTTGGGGAAAATGTCGTCGGCGATGCTCTTTTTCCGTTCCTTTTTAAGGCGCTTCAGGCCCCGCTTACGGATCTTGCGATCCTTGATGTTCGCCACGAGTTCATCCGCGTTCATCGCGTAGTACCAGAGCTCCAGCGTTTTCATCTGACTGAACTCAGCCATCGACTCGCGGTAGGTGCGAACGCAGGTCATGACCACATCTTTCGCCGTGGAGTCGCTCAGACCGTTGTCGCGGCAAGCAACCACGAAGCTTGCGGCCAGACGCTTGATGTCCCATTCCCACGGCGCCGGGAGAGTCTCGTCGAGGTCGTTGATGGAGAAGATGACTTTGCGCTCCGGGGTGGCGAATCCGCCGAAATTGGAGAGATGGGCATCTCCGCAGCATTGCACGTGGATTCCGGTGGAGGGCGTGGATGCCAGGTCGAACGCCATAGCGAGAGCCGACCCGCGGTAAAACGTAAATGCGGAGCGCGCCATGCGCCCACGGCGCAGAGGCAGCAGATCAGGAAGCCGTCCTTTTTCCGCCTCCAGAACCGTTTGGACCGGGTCCGGGCGGCCATCCGCGGCTTTCCATGCGGCGTGTGCCTTCCGTGGACAGGTTTTATGCAGCGCCTTTCCGGCTGCGTAAAGTTCATTCCATGAACGCTCTACCGGGAATGCCACAGTTTTCGTGCTTGGCTTGAATGGGACAACCTTCACGCTTGCAGACATAAATTCTGCCTTTCAGGATTGAAGATGTTGGCGCACTCGGATTTGCTGCAGTTACATACAAGGAGCCTGGGCAATCGCTGCGTCCGGGGTTGCGTCCTAAAAGGCGAGACCTTCTCGGGGATGCTTCGCCAGAGGTTGAGATGTAGAACGGAATTGCGTAGGTTGTTCTTTTGGAGGGATGCGAGGGTCGTAGCACGCCCACAAGTTGACCCATGCGGATTCGGCGAGAATCGCTCAGTTGAACGGTATCCAAGGGCAGGCGCATCTTTTTCGCCAAACGATTCAGCCGTCGCCGCCGCATGGCCCTTGCCGATCGCTTTTGCAGGATAGATACGTGCTCCCTCGTGCGGGTTCAGCTCATCATGCTACCGGGCTATACTGAACTTTCTGATGGAAAACGGCACCCAAGTAGGCGTCTATAAAGTAGTTAAAATGCTCGGCGCCGGCGGTATGGCCCGGGTTTACCTGGCCGAGGATTCACGGTTGGGCCGCAAAGTCGCGCTCAAGGTATTACCTGCCGATTCAGTCCAGAATCCAGAGCGCGTCCGCCGCTTTGAGCAGGAGGCAAGGGCCGCCTCGGCGCTCAACCATCCCAATATCCTCACCATTTACGACATAGGCGACGTTGATTCAACCAAGTTCATCGCCACGGAATTTGTTGAAGGCGAGACCGTCCGCGATGTGCTCCTTCGCCCCATGCCTCTGTTGAATGCTCTGGATATCGGAATTCAGGTAGCAGCTGCCCTCAGCACGGCGCACGCAGCCGGCATCGTTCATCGCGACATCAAGCCGGAAAACCTCATGATGCGGCCAGATGGGTTCGTCAAAGTTCTCGATTTCGGCCTGGCAAAACTCACCCAGACTTCTCCTGACAGTATTTACAGCGACCGTACCGTAGATGTGACGATGCCCGGCGTGGTCATGGGGACTCTGGGCTATATGTCGCCGGAGCAACTGCGCGGTCAGCCCGTAGACGCTCGCACTGATGTCTGGAGCCTTGGTGCTGTGCTCTATGAAATGGTCACAGGCAAGCCGCCCTTCACCGAGCCCACGCCGACAGACACCATGATCGCCGTCCTGCAGCGCGATCCGCCCGCTGCGCGCCGCTTAAGGATCGACGCGCCCGAAGAACTGGAACGCATTCTCAGCAAAAGCCTGGCCAAGAACGCTGACGAACGCTACCAGACCGTGAAAGACCTCGCCATAGATCTAAAGCGGCTCAAGCAGCGTATGGAAGCTGAAGCCGACCAGCAGAGAACCGGGGTTGGACCAGTGCCGGTGGCGAGCCATGCGTCGCCGGTCACCGCACCTGCGAAAAAGAAAATCGCCCCAGCCATGATTGTCTTTGTTGTGCTGGCGGTGTTGGCCGCTATTGCGATTGTCGGCTGGGTAGTGAAAAAGAAAGAACCTCAATCTGCTGCGAGTCAACGTCAGAGTATCCCGGCTCAGACGCCGCCCGCCGCACCCTCTATACCTTCAACGCCTGCCACCGAAAGCCGACCACCAGGAGCCGGAGCAGGCAGCGGAGCGCAAACCGGTCAGGTTGATCTCTCCAAGATCGTGCCGAACGTAAACATCCCTGTTCCGGGCGACCTCGGAAATCTCGGACCGCGCAAAGGTGAGCGCGAACTTGCGTATTCGTTGCTGGTACAACCGACAGACGGAGCAGCTTTCCATTCAACCGGGAGTGATCCGCTCAAAAGTGGATGGAAATTCAGCATCAACGTGGCTTCATCACAATCGGGTCACCTGTATTTGATCGATCAACCTGAGAACGGTTCCCCAGCCATCCTCTATCCAACTGCGAAGGTAAACCAAGGCGCTTCCCTCATCAGCGGAAAGCCTTTGCGAATTGGCCCCTATACCCTCGACGCTAACCCGGGAAAAGAGAAGCTCTGGATTGTGTGGTCAAGTCGTCCCGTATTCGAATTGCAACTTGCTACTGATCTCATGAAAAATCCGGCGGTTGCCCAGTACGCCGGAAAGGACTCAATTACGCCACAAATTCAGAGTTTCCTGCGCAAACGGCAGGACAGCTCATCACAGGCACAAGCTCAGCCCTCAGGCTCGGAAGTGAAACTCATTTCACATATCGATCCCCTGGTGTACGCAGTCAACATTGAACACCGCTAGAGGAGACGCTTGTCTCAGCACAGTAGACGATTGTCTCCTGTGCAAGCCCCGGAAGCAACACTCGCCGAGCCATCTTGTGAAATAAACAAAGGCTTTCCGTCTACCCAAATCTATTTTTGGTTGTGGCAAGACATTTGCTTTTTACGCAAGCATGAAACAGCTGTAGTTGGAAGTTTTGCCGAACTAGAAATGGTCGATTCGTAAACGTGAACTCTGCCGGATTAAAAGCTGAGGCAGTTGACGGGGCGAAGAACTCGGGACTAGCATCAACGACATCAACATAGTTCGCCGTGTGACTTGACGGAGGTCACATGCTCTTGCCCACCCGTAACACCCGTCTTGTCACGGATGATGTCAACACTTTCCGGCGGTTTCAAGCCGGACAGCCATTTCCAAATCAAATCAGCTCCTGTCTCCCAGGAGCCCTAAGGAGAAAAGACATGGCAGAACCAGCAAGAAAGTTCGAAGAAGAAGCGCTCGTAGTCTGGCCATCCAATTACCCCACCCTCTATACCGTCGATGTCCAGCCGTCGGTAAATGCCAGCTATAACGGAAAAGTCCAGATTGATCTTGACGCAAATCGTAATTTCACGGGCGTTACCTGGTATCCAGGCAGCAGTTACCCGAATGGTGGTGTCACCCCACAATCCAGTTCATGGGATGGGACAACGCTTACCTGGAAGATTTCCAACGCTCAGAATTACACCGGAGGAACTGTGACCGTTGCTCCTCCTCCCAGCAACACAGTGACGATCAGCGGCTCTTTTAGTCCCCATAACCCGGCGCAAGTACCGGGCACATGGACGGCTACACAGACATAGTCACAGCGCAATGCAAATGGGTGTCCGGGCGCGAAACTGGCCATCTGCCATTCGCGCCCATCGTTTAATCAGGCTGTTCAAATTAGTTATGTCTTCCGTGCATCCAGGCCGGTTTCAGGAAAGGCGCCGCAAGGGTTTTGCGGCAGCCGCGGCCTTATTGTTCCTCTGTGGCGCGATAGACGTTGCAGCGCAGGAACCAGAACTTAAGGTTGGCACAACAGTCGAGCGCCCTCTTGCCGGAGGGCAGGCCCACGAATATCGGATCGCCCTGCCAGTCCAGCAATATCTTTATGCCGTTATCGATCAGGAGGGAATTGATGTAGAGGTTTCTCTCATTGCTCCTGATGGGAAACCAGTCGTACATATGGACAGTGCAAATGGTGCATGGGGGCCAGAACCGATCGCAGCGATTTCCCAAACCGGCGGAGAATACCGGCTGCGCGTCGTCTCTCCTACTGCTGGGGCAGCACCGGGGAAGTATCGCCTGCGCATCGAGGCCATGCGCGAACCCACTCCAGCTGATCGCGAGCATGTGGTTGCGAATCGAGCTGTCGAAGAAGCGCTCACGCTCTGGGGACAGGGCACCGCTGCATCCCTGAAGCCTGCCGCGGAGAAACTCCGTCAAGCGCTGCCCATCTACCACTCGGCGGGCCTGCGTTACGACGAAGCTCTGGCTTTTTACACCCTTGGCATCGTTCAGGCCCAATCTGGCGACTTTCGGGGAGCGTTACAGTCCTATGCCGCCTGTCTGCCCATCTTCGAGTTGCTTGGCGACAGGGCAATGCAAGGTAACACTCTGGTCAATTCAGGTGGCGCTTATGACGTGCTCGGTGATGTCACCAAAGCGTTGGAACAATACGACCAGGCGCTCCCTCTGATTCGCGCTGGTCACGACCGGCTTGGCGAGGGATCAACGCTCAACAACATCGGCAAGATCCATGGTGAGATGGCCGAGTGGCAGAAGGCTAATGACTACTATCGCCAGGCGCTCGCGATATTCCGCGAAACCGGTCGCCATGAACTTGAAGCAACAGCATTAAACAACCTTGGCACAAACAGCTACTACCTCGGCGAATACGAAAGGGCCTTGAATTATTTCCATGACGCTCTGCCTTTATACAAATCAGCTCACGACCCCAGAGAAGCCAATGTGCTCGTGCGGATTGGGAATGTCAGAGTAGCTAAAGGTGAACTTCAGGAGGCGGAACCGTACTACCAGGAGGCGCTCCAGCTTCAAAGCAAGGCCGGCGATGGTTGGGGACAAGGCAACACCCTAAGAATGCTGGCGGCGGCCACTGCAACGGCAGGCGATACTGGAAAAGCATTGCAACAGCTTCAACAGGCTCAGCAGCTGTTGCAAAACGCCGGTGACCGCCGTGGACAGGCCCTTGTCCTTACTGCTCTGGGGCAAACTTACGCGCGTCGGGAAGAGCGCCAAAGGTCTCTGGAAGCGTACGAAAAAGCGCTGCCGATTCTGCAGGCTTTGGGAGACAGAGCATATGCCGCCACCACGCTGCTCGGTGTGGCGCGACTCGAACGCGATGAGAACAAAGTCGGCGAAGCCCGAAAGCATGCTGAAGAAGCCCTTACGCTTGTTGAGCAATTGCGTTCCCACGCGGGAGCTGAAGAAGACCGGGCTTCATATTTTGCTACTCAGCAGAGCATGGGCGAGTTCTATATCGACCTGCTCATGCGCATGCACCAACAAACTCCTAACGCCGGCTATGACGCGGAGGCCTTCAACGCCGCGGAGCGTGCGCGGGCACGCAGCCTGCTGGAAATGCTTGCTGAGACGCGCGTGGACTTCCGCCAGGGTGTCGATCCCAGGCTGCTGCAACGCGAACGCGAATTATCGGGTTTACTGAACTCGAAATCGCAGAAGCTTTTGACGCTCCGCGGCGCTGGCACCGACGAAAAAGCCGCCTCGCTGAAGAAGGAAATCAGCGATCTGGAAGGCGAATACCAGCAGGTTGAGCTCGCGATCCGGAAGAGCAGCCCCGAGTATGCCGCGATCACACAGCCGCAGCCCCTTACGCTCAAAGAAGTTCAACAGCAGGTGCTCGATAAAGACAGTCTTCTGCTCGAGTATTCGCTGGGCGACGAGCGCAGCTATTTATTCGTGGTTTCACCGGACGGACTGAAGACTTACGATCTGCCTGCGCGCGCGGAGATCGATAAAGCTGTCAGGAGCGTTTATCAGCTCCTCACCGCACGCAGCCAGTACAAGATGGGCGAGACTGCGCCGGAAAAACAGGCACGGATTGCCAGGGCAGATCGGGAGTTTCCGGCAGCCGCGGCTGCGTTAAGCAGGATGGTACTTGCCCCGGCGGCTCCGGAGTTGAGCAAAAATAACAAGCGACTGGTGCTCGTAACCGATGGCTCGCTTCAAACGGTACCATTCGCCGTGGTGCCTATGCCTGATGGAAATGCTTATGCGCCCCTTATCGCGCAGCATGAGCTGGTCAGCCTGCCTTCGGCATCAACGGTAGCGGAATTGAGGAAGCAAATTGCTGGCAGGCAGCCCGCGCCGGGTCTGCTGGCGGTGTTTGCTGATCCGGTGTTCGGAGCCGGCGATCCGCGAGTTCACAAGTCGCGGATCGGATCTCCAAACCAAGAAACGATAGCAGCCGCGAATCCGCCAAAAGCAGGTCAGGATGAGTCTCGCATGCTGGAGCATCTGGCAAGCGGTGCTTCCACAACGATTTCTGGACGGCTGGAAGTCCCTCGCCTGCCGTTCACGCGCGAGGAAGCTACTCGAATCGCAAAAATGGTCCCGGTAAGCGAGACATTTGAAGCCTTGGATTTCAGAGCCAGCCTGCCGACGGTAACAAGCGAGACGCTGAGCAAGTATCGCTACTTGCACTTTGCCACGCACGGGTACATGGACAGCGAACGGCCGGAACTTTCATCAATCGTGCTCTCGCTCGTCGATCAGAACGGCAATCCGCAAGATGGGTTTCTGCGTGCGCAGGACATTTACAACCTGAAACTGAATGCCGATCTGGTGGTGCTCAGCGCATGCCAGACCGGCCTGGGCAAAGAAATTCGCGGCGAAGGCATTGTCGGCCTTACCCGCGGCTTCATGTACGCCGGAGCACCGCGCGTGATTGTAAGCATGTGGAGCGTGAATGATCGCGCCACCGAAGAACTGATGGGAGCGTTTTATGAGCGTCTGCTCAAACGCGCTATGCGGCCTTCAGCGGCATTGCGTGAGGCGCAACTGGAGCTCTCAAGAAACAAGAAGTGGTCGGCTCCTTATTACTGGGGAGCTTTTGTTCAGCAGGGGGAGTGGAGGTAGAACGTGAAACGAAATCATTCCATCCAGGAATTCGTCATCATCGGTTTTGCATTTGTAAGTCTTATGGCGCTGGTCGGAGTCGCGCAAGAGCGCGGAATTAAGCCGGACGAGTTTATCCAGGCGCGCCCGATCCAGAAAAGTCATGCTATGGCCGCGCCGCGACCAGCGTACAAGCCAGTGGGCAACGCTTCTGCGGTTACCGCCAGCGCCGCAAACGTACGCCAGATCGGGATGACGATATGGCGGCTGCGTCCATCGCGCAAGAATGACGCCGGCGCGCGCATCATTGTGCAGGAACAGGCTTCAGAACTTGAGTGGACGCCCGAACGCATCTCCACCACGACTCCGCTCAAGATTGGCGAACACCTGCGTTTCAGTTTTGAGGCCGCTCAGAAGGGTTATCTCTACGTGATCGATCGCGAGCGCTACGCCGACAACTCGCTGGGCGAGCCCACGCTGATCTTCCCGACCACTCGGCTGCGCAATGGCGAGAACGCCGTCACGCCCGGTCAGTTGATTGAGATTCCGGACCAGGGCGATCGTCCCAACTACTTTACCCTGCAGCGAAGCCGGCCTGATCAGAGTGGAGAAGAACTTGTGCTGCTGCTTACTCCAGAGCCACTACCGGACATCAAACCGGGCGATAGTGCCCAGGTGTTGCCGCAGGATAAAGTCGCGCAATGGGAGAAAGCTTGGGGCCATTCAGCCCAGGAACTTGACCTCGTCGGTGGCGCCGGACGTCCTTGGACAAAAGCAGAGCAGGAAGCCGGCAAAGATCAGACTAGATTGCTCACGCAGGCCGATCCCAGCCCGCAGACTGTCTATCGTATCTCCGCCGGCCCGAATGATCCTGTGGTGATTCACGTCCAGTTACGCTACGGAGCCGCGAAGTAAGTGTTTGGCGCGAAGTGTTAACCCACTTTGCGCCTTTCCATCGTATGCGTTGCCCGAGTACCACGCCTCGGTTTTCATCTCACTCCTCTGCCGTTTAGAATTCTCGGTTGCATTTTAACTGAGGTGAGTGATGCCGCTTCCCGAATACCACGATCTGGTCAATGCTGCTAAAAAGGAAGTCAAAGAGATCAGCGCCGATGATCTCAAGAGCATGCAGGCGTCGGGCGAGAGATTCAAGCTGATCGACGTCCGTGAGCCTGATGAAGTCGAGCAGGGTGCCATCTCAGGTTCAGTCGCGCTCCCGCGCGGGATGCTCGAATACAAGATCGATACAATCACCACGGACAAGGATGCTCCCATCGTGTGCTACTGCGGCGGCGGAGGCCGGTCTGCCCTCGCTGCGCAGAACTTGAAAAAGATGGGATTCAAGAACGTAATGTCGCTGGCTGGCGGCTTCAAAGGCTGGAAAGAGAAGAACGGATGATCCAGATCTAACCATTCTGGACTCTGTTCCCATTCGCATCAAACAACCTCTTGAGGAAAATCGAACGATGAAACTGAACGGAATCAAGCTTACCTGGCTCGGCCACGCTACATTTCATATTGAAACGCCGGCTGGAAAAAAGATCCTCATCGATCCATGGGTAATGAACAATCCGGCAACTCCTGCTGACAGGAAGAAGTTCGATGGCATTGATGTAATGCTCTGCACACATGGACACGGCGATCATATCGGCGATGCGGTCGAACTGGTCAAGCGCCACAATCCTAAAGTCGTAGGTGTTTATGAGCTGTGCCTTTGGATGAACAAGAAGGGCGCTCAGCAGATTATGCCCATGAACAAGGGAGGATCACAGGAAGTCGGCGACATTTACGTCACCATGGTCCATGCCGATCACTCGTGCGGGATCGAGGACGATGGCCAGATCATCTACGGTGGCGAACCGTGCGGCTACGTCATTCAATTCCAGAATGGCGTGAAGATTTATCACGCGGGCGACACCAACGTCTTCGGCGACATGCACATCATCCATGAACTTTATCAGCCTGATCTGGTCATGCTGCCGATCGGCGATGTTTTCACCATGGGCCCGCGAGAAGCCAGTTATGCCTGCAAGCTCTTAAAGCCGAAAGCAGTTATTCCCATGCATTTCGGCACCTTCCCTCTGCTCACAGGTACTCCCAAAGAACTGGAGCGCCGCATTCACGACATGGGTATCGAACTGCACACAATGCAGCCAGGGGAGACAATTTCCTGATGCCTGGAGACAACATTGTTGCGAGCACGGTTGAGCAGTACATGCACAACCTGCTGCCGCCGAGGAGCGCCGTACTTACTGAGATGGAACAACAGGCCAGCCAGCGCGACATCCCAATCGTTGGCCCGGCTGTAGCGCGCGTGTTGTATCAATACGCAAAGCTGATCCGTGCAAAACGTGTTTTTGAACTCGGATCGGCCATTGGTTATTCCACCATCTGGTGGGCCCACGCCGTGGGCGAAGGCGGCGAAGTTCACTACACAGACGGTGATCGCAACAAGGCCGCAGAAGCCCGCAAATATTTCGAGCGTGAAGGCGTGCAGGAACGGATCACAATCCACGTTGGCGACGCACTCGAAGTCCTGTCAGAGCAGAAAGAGGAATTCGACATCATCTTCAATGACGTCGACAAGGAAGATTACCCACGTGTCCTGCATCTCTTGCCCAATCGCATTCGCAAGGGCGGGCTTTTTATCACGGACAATGTGCTGTGGAGCGGTCGAGTGACCCAGACCAACCCCCAGGATGCTTCTACCCGGGCGATTCAGGATTTCAATCGCCGTCTCTATGCCGACCCGGGATTCTTTACAACAGTGCTGCCTATTCGTGATGGCGTCGCGGTTGCAGTGAAATTGTAAGACTCACCACGGACTTATTTGGCTGGGAATTGTATATCGATTGGCTCAGAGCGGCGCGTGCCCAGCACCAACAGTCCTTTCTTCCGCCAGCGCTTGGCCAGCTTTTTGCCGACAGCGGGTTCTTCGGCATTCGGCTTCGGTTCCAGGTTCATTGGCCAGAACTCGACATCGAAACGGAGCTTGCAGGGGCACGATTTTTTCAGTGTTTCCCATGTCGCCCGAGTCGGAGGGCCGCCCGGGGCATTCACACTCGTCTCGTTCACCTTCGCAATGTTCAACTGCAACACGATATTCCATCCCATGCTGTCGCCAGGACCAAGGATGATCGTGTTTTCGTCGTCGGGCTCTGACTTCTCCAGATCGGCTTGCAGCTTTTCCCATTTGCGGTCTCGTCCGCCACGCTCGATGGGAGAATGATGCTCCGCCGACCATATCGGCTGGTCCGGACTAGTGGCGGTGGAAAGCGATTGGAATATCGAATCAGGAGCCCGGCGCAGGATGATCAGGTTTTCTTTTCCGGCGTTCTCTGCTGACACGTTGAGCGAGACCGCTGCCTTCATTACCTTCTCGTCCTCGTTCAATTGGACGGATGTGACGGTCCCGGTGACTTTGATCGATTTGGCTGGATCTTCCGGCTCCGTATCCTGCGCATTAGAGAGCAAAATCGGTACAAAGGCTAGAAAGATCGAGATCAGCACCGCACCAATCAGCGATGCGGGCACGCTGTATTGCTCCTTGCGAATGGATCTGGTTTCCATGTGTTCCACCCGGCTTAACGGAGTGCGTCCTGCGGCGCAGAGTTTAGCCCTGCTGCACTGACGACGCAAGAGAAATGTGCCGGGGGACAGTACCTTCGGCGGCGCAGCGAAGCAATCTTACGTTCCTGCGCTCGCCAATTCCCTCGCTGGTTGCTCCTTTAAACTTTCTGCCAAAGCCTCTTCGCAGGTGTGTTCGATGATGGACCTGTAGTGCTCGCCGAGGAATACCCGCAGACGTGCGGTATCCATGGCACAAGAGCCGAGCAGGTAGGGAAGGGCCTCGGGAGGTATATCGGAAACGCCCAGGTCCCATAGCAGCCGCATAGTCTGCCGGCACATCGTCCGGCTGGGAACGCGCTTAACCTCAAGTTGCGCCATCTCGATGCAGCGTCGCAGGGTGACCGGATCTCCGCGTCCCGCCACGTTGAGGATATTAACTCGTGAATCAGGCTGCTTGCGGCTGAGGATGTGCCTTACCAGCCGCGCCACATCGTCCACGTGCACGAACTGGAACCGGTGTTCCAGGTAGTCACCCTTAGTAGGCAGCCAGAGCGGCAGCTTCTTCTTCTGGCGGCGGAGCCTGTCAGCCAGGAATCCCTTCCCGCCCGGAACACCACGAAGTACACCGAGCTGGTAATTGTCCACACTCGCGCCGGCATAAACGTGTGACCGCAGGATATATGTTTTGCATTTACGGAACCCTGAGGCGCGCGACTGCACTGTGACATCAGCTTCCTGCTGGTGCAATGCGTAGGGAAGGCTCTGCGCATTCAGTAGCGCATCTTCGGTCACGAGCTTCTGGACCAGGGGGCCGTAGACCATGGCACCGCTGGTAAATACAAAGCGCTCGATGCCGCCAATCATCCGATTGTGCTCGGCGATGGCTTCGGTCACCCGGCTTGTCCCCGCCACATTGACGTTCCACATCTGCCGGCGATCGATGATTCCAGTACGCACCGGGTCAAGCACGAAGGCCAGATGCACCACCGATTCGGGACGATACTGGCGCATAAGGTCCAGCAACTGATCACAAGCGCGCTCTTCGCCCAGGTCAATCTTTTCGAACCGGAAAAGGCCCGGGGCTTCCGGGTCGCGCAGGTCGGTGCCGATTACCTGGAAGTCATTCAGCAGAGGCAACAGCCGCAATCCAAGATTTCCCGAGATGCCGGTAATGAGTATTGTGGGTTTCAGTGCCATCGATTTGGCGCTTTATATCCGTACACAACTGTGGAGAAAACTGAATCTGTGCAACGACTGAGTCTGGTGTTTATCCGGCTATTGCGTCGTCTGATAACGGGGCGAATCTAAGCCTTTGAAAATACGTGACTAGAGCCGATCCGCTCACTCAATATTCCTTCTATGTAGCCGTCAATGGCTCCGATTTGCCATCAGGGAATCACCTGAACGGAGTAATCGGGAGTACTCCCCCTTTCAGCGATCCGGCCGGGGAATACTGACGGTATTCGGGGCCGCTGGCCCAAAATACTTTTCATCAAAGTCGGCCTTCACTGACGAAGACACCTCTTTCTTCTTCTCTTCAACGTGAGAGCGTGACAGATTACGTGCGATTTCCTCTTTCACTTTCTCCACCGGAAGCTGCTCTCTCGCCTCGAGCTTATAAATCACGAATGAAGTTGTGTCCGTCGCTTTGTAAACACCTCCCGGATTGAGTGCGAACAGAGCCTTATCTGTTTCAACTGGCAGCCCGCCTTTGCGGATCAGGCCCATGTCAGTGGACGGCGCCGAAGATGCTATCCCCAGCGCGCTGTACGCGTCTTTTTGCAGCCGTTCCATGTCCTCGCCCTTGCCAGCCCGGGCATACATGTCGTCCGCTACCTTTTGCGCCTTCGCATCAAAGGCTGCCTTCTGGTCAGCCGCGCTGCTCTTGCCGGTTGGATCAAAGCGGGGCACGTAAACGCGGCGCAGTTTCATGTTCTGGAACTCAGCGAGATGGTCGTTGTAGTACTTCTCAATTTCGATCTGAGGTGGGTTGCGGTATTCGTCCTCAATTGACCTGCCATAAAGATCGGCGAGCGTGCGTAGCCTGAGCACTCGCATGACCTCTTTGTAGTTGGCGCTGCTTTCGATTCCTGCTTTTACCGCCGCCTGGGCAAACGCCTGCAGTTCGACATAAGCCTGTGCCAGATTGCGCCTCATGGCGGGAGTAATGTTCTGGTGGCCGGGATTAAAGGCTTGCAACAGCGCCTCAAACTGCTCACGCGTAACTTTGGTTTCACAACTCGAGCTTGAGCTTGTCTCGCCATCGCAGAGCCCATGGAGGGTGATGACTGGCTGGTCGGTAGCCGTATTAGATTGTGATTCCTGGCTTCCCGGTTTCGGAGCTTCAGCCGCCTTCCCCTGAGCTGAATTTGACGCTGTTGCTGCGGATTTTGTACCAGTTGTGGATTGCGCTAGAGCCATACCAGCACCCAGCAGACACACCATCAGCGCACGAGAAACCATGTCTTGATTCCTTTCCAGACATAAGGACTGATTACGGAAGAGCATCATCGTAACACATTGTTTCAACTGTAGGTCCCGCCCGAAAACTGAGAGAATATGCTCCAGTGTCGACCACAGAACTGAATCCGGTTTTGGAAAGCATGCGAGCGGAAAAGCGCGCGGTTGCGCTGAATTCTGTGCTTGCGGCACTGGCCATTACCGCCTTGAAGATCTTTGTTGGTATCAGCACGGCGAGCCTGGGCATTCTCTCCGAGGCTGCCCATTCCGGGCTGGATTTGGTCGCGGCCGTCATCACGTTGTTGTCTGTCCGGGTCTCAGAC
Source organism: Candidatus Angelobacter sp. (assembly GCA_036258095.1). Taxonomy (GTDB): domain Bacteria; phylum Acidobacteriota; class Terriglobia; order Terriglobales; family Acidobacteriaceae; genus Angelobacter. The sequence continues at coordinate 18,272 of DATAEJ010000059.1, forward strand.
AAGCCCGCGGATGCTGAACATCAATACGGCCATGGCAAGGTCGAGAACTTTTCCGCCTTCATTGAAACCGGACTGTTGCTGCTGACGTGCATTTGGATCGTGTGGGAAGCCTTGCGCCGTCTCACAGGCCATCATGCCGTGCATATCGAGCCAAGTATTGCTGCATTTGCGGTGTTGTTGGTGTCGATGGCAGTGGACTTGTGGCGCTCGCGCAAGTTGAGGAAGATTGCCCGAAAGTACGATAGTCAGGCGCTGGAAGCCGATGCTCTTCATTTCAGCACTGACATATTTTCCAGCGGTGTAGTTCTGGTTGGACTCGCCCTGGTAGCTGCGGGGCGCCATTGGAATGTGTTGTGGCTCACAAAAGCCGATCCGATCGCGGCACTGGTGGTTTCAGGCGTCATCGTTCACGTAAGTTGGCGTCTTGCCACACAGACCGTCGACGCGCTTCTTGATGCCGCGCCGAGCGGTATTCGTGGCCAGGTGATCGACAATGTGCTCAAGATCAATGGCGTGATTGAAGTCGAACGGGTGCGCATCCGGCGGGCAGGGAACCGCTACTTTGCTGATCTCACGGTTGGCCTCGCGCGTAATGTAACTTTTCAACGCTCAGGACAAGTGGTGTCAGACGTCGTGGAAGCCGTGCACCGCATTCTGCCCGACTGCGACGTGGTGATCCATTCTGTGCCGCGCGAGACGGGCCACGAGAGTATTTTTGATCGGGTTCGCGCCGTTGCCTCGCGGAACAACTTCAGCGTACATGATGTGAGCGTTCAGGATCTCGGCGGGAGACTCCACGTCGAGCAGCATCTTGAACTCGATGAAACGCTCAGCCTCAAACAAGCCCATGACGTTGTTTCCGTGCTTGAATCGGAAATCCGCAGGGAAGTCCCTGAAGTCTCAACCATCCTGACTCACATCGAAAGCGAACCTTCCACCATCGAACCCGGCAATGCTCTACTGCGCGACGCGGTGCTCGAACAAAAGCTAAAGCCAATCGTTCGCGAATTCCCGGAAGTTGTTGATATGCATGAAGTTGAGATCAAGCGAGTGCGGGGTAGGGTCTACATGTCATGCCATTGCACTATGGCGGATGATCTGCCTCTGGCGCGAGTGCATGACGTTTCGACCGAATTGGAGATCCGGTTCAAACAAGCTGCGCCAGAACTCTTTCGCGTACTTATTCATCCTGAACCCATGACCGATAATCGCCGATAAAAAAGCCGGGCTGCCAAGCCCGGCAAGTTTTGAGAGTGGAGAAGGAGAACTACTCACTTGGCGGTGGTGGAGGCAGAGGAACGCGGCGCATCGGACCGGTCTCTGTCTTGAATCCCGCCGGAATCTGGAAAAGCGAGGGATCAGGCTCGCCCGTCTTGATGTTTGTCAGCTTGTAAACTGTCTCGCCGAAGCGTGGATCGCTGCGCTTTCTCATAATGACAACGCCCAGATCTTTAGACTGCCACGTCTCAGTGGTGATGTTGATCGGCTGCTCGTTCCCGATCGCACCGGCCGGAATTGTGCGGGTTTCCCGGTGCCCCTCCGCGGCGACACCTTCAATGGTCTGTGTGCCGAGAGACTCGACGGTCACGTTTGACCCGTCCACGAACATTCGCTTAGGACCATTTGCCATCGCCTTTTCATGCTGAACGCGCATCCGTTCGGTGCTGTGGATGCCCGGCCCGTTCTCGTGCTTCATAACACGCGCCGTCTGCGCGGCTGGGTTAAGAACAACGGCAGTATTCGCCACAGGATCGTGGATCATGACCATCTTCGGGCCATCCAGTTGGACAGGTCCTGCCATCTCGCCAAGCTCTCTCCGGATTCGCCCTTCGCCATCGCGAGCGAACTGAGTGCTCTGCTTCTTCACGATGCGGTTGCCGTCGGCCAGTGTCTGCGTGCTCTCAGTGACTGCAGTGGCCGAAAATGGGGCGCCTTTCATGATTTTGCCCATACCCATCGGCTCGATCGAGACAAACATTGCATCCGAGCCAGGCCCGGGTGCCACTTCGAACATCTCGATTTTGTGTCTCTCTTCTGGAGCAGGAGCATTCTGCGCGCCGGCAAGACACGCCGTTGTGAGCATTGCGCACCCAAAGACCAAAGATATCTTCATGACGTTCTCCTTCATTGATAACAAGTCAGCGAACGATTCTCACTGCGTAAGGTGTACCATCGCCGCTCACCACCACATCGGCGAGCAGGCGCTGGTCAGATAGATCCTCAGTTACTGGAGCGCCGAGAAGGCGGAGGTCGGTGCCGGTAAGCTCCACTCGAACAATCGTCAAGTCCGCTGCGGAAACTGCGGAGTCATAGGGAGACAGGGTTACAAATCCTGGATCTCCGGTGTTAGAAATCGTGGCCGCGGAGTTCCGTTCGTTGCTCGCGCGTCTCGATGGACTGGGCGCTGGATTTGTCTCCGGTAATGCTGGCGGCGGGGACGGCCGCGCTGCCTGCGTCTGAGGAGCGGGTGATCGCTCGCTTTGCCGAATGCTGATCTTCCCCGAAACGAACAACATGACAACGATGATGCAGGCTGCAATCGAGCTAATCACCGCCATCCTCTTCTGCCGCCGCGCACGATGATGCCGGCGGAATTCTGTCCGCAGCAGCCCCCCAAGCTCGTCTGGTGCGCCCTTGGAACTCCCCGCTGCAAGACGGTGCAAAGCCGAAGAGAGCAGTGCTTCAGAAGGATTTCGAATTGGATCTACTTCACGCATTTTTGATGGCTCAATTTCTTTTTCAGCAGACTCCGTGCTCGATTCAACCGCGACGCCACCGTGCCGGCGGGACAACCAAGCAGTTCGGCGGCCTGCTCATAGCTCAACTCCTCGAGATCGCAAAGCACTACGGCCTCGCGATACTGCTGTGGTAATCCGAGAACTGCTTTCCTCAGCGTATCCAGAAGGTCCGCCTGGCTCAGGTCTTCCAGGATCTCCAGGTCGCCTGCGAGCGCGAATTCGTCGCGATCATCTTCATCGTCCAGTGCCACTTCAGACGCAAAATCGCTCATGCTGCGGCGGGCAATGTTCCGCGCCATTCCGAACAGGTACCCAGCCACAGTGCCCTTGGCCGGATCGTACCCTTTCGAGTTCCTGATCAGCAGCATGAACACTTCCTGCGTCGTTTCTTCGGCGATTGCGGCATTCCCAGCCATATGCAGTGCAAAACGATAGATCCGGCCCTGGTATCGCTCGTAAAGCGTCCGGAATGCGCCCTCGTTGCCTTTAGCGAGCTGCCGGAGCAACTCCTGGTCTGCCGCTTCTCCCATGCTTTTGCCGGGCGCTGTTACATCGCCTTCTATCTTCCATTGCGCGGCTGGAGCGAATCCTTCCATATTCTTTTGGACTAAGACTTCCGGATTCTGAGAGCGCCCTCGTGGTTTAAGAACGGTGCTGGTATCCTAAACCCGCAAGGGTTGCGCGGAGGTATATGGTCGAAGCAAGGGCTCTTTGGATCGATGGTGAGCGCTTTATGCTGCAGGGAAGCAGCGGCCACGCCATCGTTGCCGATTCTGACCGGCAACGCAACACGGCCCCCGGTCCTATGGAATTGGTTCTCTCTGCGCTTTGTGCCTGCACCGCTACCGACGTCGTCAGTATTCTCAGCAAGAAACGCGAGCCTTTCGCCGGGCTGCAGGTGCGTGCGGAAGCTGAACGCGCGCCAGAGCCGCCGACCGTTTATACCCGGATCAAACTCATCTACACCGTGAGCGGGCCCGTGCAGCGAAAATCCGTTGAGGATGCAGTCAGGCTCTCTGAGCAAAAATACTGTTCGGTTTCAGCCATGTTGGGTAAAACGGCCCTTATCAGCACGGAAATAGAACTGCTCGAAACGTCAAATCGTAAGTAATTCGTGAAACGGTAAAGAACGTCCCGTAATCTAATAGCTTCGGAGGGGATCGATGAAGACAAAGAAAGTGGTTGTATACAGCTCGCCCGGTTGACCGCCTTGCTCCTGGGCAAAAGCCTACCTTTCGGAGAAAGGGATTCCGTTTGAAATTAAGGACGTCAGCCAGGATCAGCAGGCCATTTTTGAACTGGTCCGCACCTACAAGAGCCGTTCCACTCCCACTATAGTCGTTGGCGATAAAGTCATGATCGGCTTCGATCCTGAACGTCTGGACCAGATGCTTGCCGACTGAAGCAGCCGAACATCATATCCCCATCAGCCCCGTCATGCCTCCGGTCCATCACTGGCGGGGTTATTTTCTTATTGCTGCCGCCACGTTCTGTTGGGGTGGTGCCGCAACCCTCGGGAAAAAAGCTTTCAATGGATCTTTGTTCGCCGGAGGCGGTCAAATCTCCCCTCTTGTGCTCTCACAAGGAAGGACTACTTTTGCAGTCCTGGTATTAGGACTGTTTCTGCTCGGGCGATTCGGACGACAGTTCTTTCGCATTACCGCCCGAGATCTGCTGATTTCGGCGTGCGTAGGAATATTTGGACTTGCCGGCTCAAATTACTTCTATTACCTGGCCATCCAAAAGGGGACCGTTGCCCTGGCGATCACCCTCCAGTACACCGCACCGGTCTGGGTGCTGCTTGCCATGGTCGGGCGCGGCAAGGAGCGCTTTACTTTTCGCGCACTGTTCTCAATCGCTATCGCGATTGTGGGCATTGCACTCACGATTGACCTCCTGCACGCCGGCGTAAGCTTCAAGGCTGTTCCAGTGGTTGCGGCCATGATCGCCTCGTTCTCGTTCGCCTTTTACAACATCATGGGACAGGAACTCGTGACCCGCAATCATCAGCTCAAAGTGATGTTCTTTGTGCTGCTTTCCTCCGCCGCTCTCTGGATGGTTTTGGATCCGCCGTGGAAAATTGCGGCCCAGCACTTCAGCGGAGCCCAGTGGGGGTTCTTGTTTGTGTTTGCCTGCCTTTCCACCCTGCTGCCATATGTGTTCTTCTTCTCAGGGCTCAAGTATCTGGATCCCACGCGGGCGGTGATTGCCAGCTGCCTTGAGCCGGTGTTTGCCATCTTGTTTGCAATGATCTTCGTGGGCGAGGGCGTGCGTGCGATTCAGGCGCTTGGGATCGTGCTGGTTCTTGCCTCAACCCTGATGGTGCAGACTGGCGCAAGAAGGCCAGCCCAGATCGACTGAAAGGGATACGAAAAAAGGCGGCGATCCCTCGCCGCCTTTTTGAGCTTGCCGATTCATCACATATATGAGCTCTTGTTGAGCCACTGGCGCCGCTTCACTGACGGCAGCACCTGTGCAGCGGTAAGGCCTCCAAGCGTAACCGTTGTAGATGGGAACCAGGGTGGCGCAAAGCCATTCGCATACCGGCGATCGAAATAGACATTTCGGGTTGTGGTATTGATGTTCTTGATCTGGTTCTGAATGCGGCCGCCCACAATCGTCAGTGTGTTAATTGAGCTGCCGACATTTGTGAGCCCGCCGGTACCGTTGCTGGAAATCGTGGCCAGCGAAGCGTCGACTTCCAAATTCCCGTTGCTTTGCCCGTTCCTCAGTTGAATGTCGCCCGTGGCCGTGAAAATTCCCAGGGTCTGTCCGTGGTCATTGGCTGGTATCAGCGTGTCAGCCGGGGTTGTACCGTTTGCAGCGAGAGTAACCGGTTCAGATTTGTACAGGATATCGCCGGTAATCGTCACGTTTGACGCGGCGGTAATGGTAAGAGCCGTACCATCCTGAACGGCTGGACTGCCCTGGCCCGGGCCCGAGAGCGAAGTTATGTTGCCATCGACATAAAGCATCGTGGCAGGTCCCATGTAGGCGCCGGTTGCGGGGTCGAACTGGCTGGGTACTCCGGTGATATTCAGGGTATTGCCGCCGCTCTGGACCGTGGTCGTATTTGCCGAATTGTTGATGGTTACTGTCGTCGTCGTGCTCCCCTGCGTGATCGTGTAAACCTGGGAATTCGCGCCACTGGCCGACAGCACTACTTTGGCGTCGCCCTCCACCATTATGCCGCCGCCGGTGAAGGTTGGAGTTCCGTTGATTGTCTTGTAAGGCAGCCACACGCCATTTGTCTTCGTTGCGGAATTGGGGTATGCATTTCCGTTAATGTTGCGCAGCGTATTGTTCATATCGCTTGGAGAAACCTGTCCGCCCGAGCCCCGGCCGTCTAGTACAGCGCGTTGCTGGTTGAAGTCGTTGGGCGGCAGCGGAACGGATGGCTGGTTGAGGTTGAATCCAGCCTGAAAAGTTGGTGCGATTGTGGTGCCACCGACTTTGTCCGAAGGTCCAGCCACCTGAGCACATTGGCCTGCGAACTGGTAGCCAGCTTGTGATCCCGATTGTGCAACCGAATCCGTGAAGGTGTAGCTGCCGCTTGTTCCGAATGTCCAGGCGCCATTCGTAAATACCGGACCTGTTATAGTTCCAGGAACCAACGTTGAGCCACTGCAGATGTTTTGCTGGTCGATGAACATACCCCAGGCCGCAAAGCTCTGTTTCGATGACGCCGGCACGAGCGTAGCCGTGATCGTAATCGTGCCTTCGTCAGTCACCACGATGGATTCATTGCCTTCAGACTTGCCCATGGCGGCGAGTTTGTAGTCATAACTGTAGACATATGCTGTGATGTTGCCCACCGGGTTCGCACACGTTGCGCCCGCATTCCCGCCTGTAACGCGACATGGTGTCGCCGAGGGCGCAAGGCTGAACGATGCCGGAACGATGTTGAACTGCTGCGGCCACGTCTTTCCTGCCTGGCTGGCGGGCACCAGCGAAACCGGATTCTGATATGCGGTAGTTATTGCGGTCTTTACAACCGCGTCTTGTCCCGCAGGCATGGGCGACACATTCGGGTTGAAGTTTGCTGGTATTGCGGCGATAAACCTGTTGATGATGTCACGTCGCACCAGGTTCAATCCCGAATCAGCCGCGTAAAACGAGCCGCGCGAGTCGCGGTAGTAGTGGTTGATCAGCATGTCCGACCGCACAGAAAAGACCATTGCCAGGCTGACTGAAGTGATGAGGAGGAGGAGCAGCAGCGCCGTGATAAGGGCAACGCCTTTTTGCTCGCCTCTTAGAGTCCGTTTCGTGGAAACGCTTCGGCTGTAAATCATGCATCCTCCTCTAATTGTTCATCGTGAGATTGCGAGGGCTTACCACAACTGAAACGCCTTCCACCTTGTAGCCGCCGCCGTCAAAGCTGTTGCGGAAATGGCTCTGCACGTTCGTGTTTGCTGATGTCCTTCCAATCACAGAGATACGAACCGATGTGATTGCTGCCCAGTCACCGTTGTAGCCACACAGGGGGCCCGCCGGATTGAGGGAGTCGTAGCTGAACTCATAATTGCAGCCGGGTGGCGGAGGGGTCCTGAGCGACGCTCCGACCTTGAATCCGACAATCTGTTCCGCCAGCACGTCCCGTTTGCCCGCAGGGCCGCCTACCTGGCGATAGAGCTTGGGATTTCTGTTATCGCTGGTGTCTACACCGTAAGTGATGGGCGCGAGTTTGAGTACCCAATCCGTGGAACAGAAGGAAGTCCCAAGCACCGGCGTTCCCCCGCCCGTCGCTTCAGAACCGTTTGCCAGACTCATCTGTCCGGCATCAGTCAGGTGCAAACTGTCGCTTGAATTTGTGCCATTTCCCGCCGTCGGATCGATGGGCACGGAAACGTTTCCTCCGCTCACGGTGGCATCGGCGATCACGTTCACCATCGTGAGTTGGCTCGCGTCGTTTTTGAGGACCAGTAGCTCATCCCCGTTTTTGATAGCGCCGGCAAGAGTCGCAGCCGAAACACCCGCATCCGCCGGAGAGATGATGAGCGGGCTTGCTGTGGGCCCGGTCGTCGAGGCGGGCGTCGCACATGATGCGGTGAGGTGGGCCACTGGAGTGGTCGTCGTATCGAAGGCAATGACGTTCAGCGTATCGAAACAGTTTGCCGTATAAGTCCCGCTTGCCGCGTTAAAGCATCCACCGCCATTGCGGTTTTCAATCGTTACGCCAATCGGCCACGCAGGAATATCCTGACTGGGATAGTAGCCGGCACCCGCATTCACCACGTCCATCTGCATTTGGGCGATCGCATTCCGCATCGCAACGTTCATGGCGGACTGATTCTGTTGTTCCGTAAACAGTGGCATATGCTTGGAAATCACCCCAACCGCCGCTCCGCCCACGATCATGAACACTCCAAGCGCCACGAGGAGTTCGACTAACGAAAACCCGCGTGCACGGCCGGCGGCTTTCAATTTCATTCTTCCTATGTTCATTGCACGAAACTCCTGATCATGCTGGTCTGGAATGTCGCATTGGCAGCCCCTCCAACCAGGTTCACCTGCACCGTGATGCGGCGGGCGCCGACGATTGGTGTGTCGCCCTCAACCAGCCAGCGGCGTTTGAACGTGAGCACTTGAGCGTCGGGCGCAGCAGGAGCTGTGGGGCTTGTCGTGGAACTTATATTTCCATTCGGCGTATGCGAGTTGACCATGTAGATCGTATTTCCGGCAGCATCAGTCCCGGTGATTACTTCCTGCATGGCACCGTTGCCCGCGGAGATCTGGACGGTGTCGTAATAAGCTACGGTTTCCGTCACCGCGCCGACCGTCTGGACAGCAGTCGCGTCCGTGGTCAGGCTGGTGGCCGGCGAGGGCATCAGGGCCGGATCGCTGGACGCCAGCCGGTTCAGATCATCAAGCTTTTCTGAAGCAAGAAGAGATTCCGTGCTCATGTAACGACTCTGCACCGAATTACCAAACATCTGCGCCAGCAGCGCAGCCGCTCCAAGCAGGCCGATCCCCAGAATGAGGATCGCAAACGTCGTTTCCAGGAGAGTGAATCCCTGTTCGCCCTTACGGGCCGTACACGATATTGACATTGCCGTATCTCGATACCGTGATCGTCCCTGTTTTGCTCTGAAACGTCACAGTCATAGCTGTGTTGCCGTTAGTGTCAGCAGAAGCTGAAGTGACCATACCGCCCGGACGAAATGCCAGCGTGACGGCTGTGTCAAGGGAGACCTGGTCTCCCGATCCTGCAAGCGGAATGGCCGAATCCACATTCGCCCAGGCTCCAGTATTGGTGGGATCGCTTTGCACTTGCATGGTACGAGCAGCGTTATCCAGGACGAGACGATACGGATACCCGCGCTTGAGTGCATCGTATCGGGTCGTTTGGATTTCGCCGGAGACAGATGCGACGGCGGCTCGCAGCTGGAAATATCTGGTCGCGCTACGCACGGCGGGCACTGCCATTGCGGTCATCACAATCGCTATGGAGACCACAATCAGAAGTTCGAGCACGGTCATGCCTCTCGCTGAACGAAACGGGGGCCGTGACCGGCCGGTACGGCCGCTCAAGACACTCATCTAAAAACCCCTTCTCTTTCGCCCAGGAGACAGAAGACTGCCGAACTGCCTACTGCAACTGATTGCACTCAGTCTGAATGCGGGGCATCGCGACCTACAAGTTACTAAGGTATTCGTCCGATGGCGGGAAGCGCTGCCAGCAATCCTTTCGGGACCGCTTTGCGGCGTGGTTTGAGGCAGAGGCGCTCTCTTACCCACGTGGAGGAGAGCAGCTGGACTGCTAAAATGATTCACATGATCCTCCACCGACGTGCGACTCTTTTGTTCTGTGCCACCGCTCTGGCGCTGTTCGCCCAGGACACGCCCAGGCAACCGGCACAAATGGCAACGTTGAGCTTTACCGTGGTGCGGGAAAGCTCAGGTAAGCCGGTTCGAAATGCTGAGATTGTTCTCCACCTTCTTGATAAGAACGGCAATCAAAAGCAGGAAGGCCTGGAACTCAAGAGTCATGAGGACGGAAAGGCCGAAACCGGTGGCGTGCCCTATGGCAAAATGCGGGTACAGGTGATCGCGTCAGGCTTCAGGACCTACGGTGAGGATTTCAACATCGACAAACCCACATTGGAAATCACTGTAAAGCTGCAAAAGCCAAAAGAGCAGTTCTCAATTTACAAGTGAAAGAGCTGGGGCCTCACAATGTAGTTGTGGTTCCTGGGGGCACATCTGTCTTTTCTTGACAGAACTGCTGCCGGGATGTCATTTCTAATAGCTTTACTGATTCGCGTTCAAGATGAAGGGGAGGCGGGTGAAAATCAGGGTTTTCTTCCATGAAAAGTGTTTTGACGGCGCCGCCTCAGCCGCTTTGTTCCATCGCTTCTACCGCGAACGCATCCGTAGCGATGCGGAGTTTCAGTTCACCGGTCTGGTCCATCGCGCCGGAGCTTTGTTTGACGAAAACGATTTCACCGGCGATGAAAATGCCATCGTTGATTTCAAGTATTCGTCATCTCCAAGAATTACCTGGTGGTTCGACCATCACGAGAGTGCTTTCTTAACGCCAGAAGACGCTGAGCACTACAGGAACGGTAACAAAGACCATAAGTTTTACGATCCAGACTTCAAGTCGTGCACGAAGTTTATAGCTTACATCGCGCAAACCAAATTTGGTTTTGATCCATCGCCGGTTGCCGAACTTGTCCACTGGGCAGACATCATTGATGGCGCTCAGTTCGACTCGCCACAGCAAGCAGTGGAAATGAAAGAGCCTGCCCTTAAGCTGACGATGGCCGTGGAATCCACCAACGATCCCGAATTCTTGCCGGCACTAATCCCCTATCTGGTGCAAGAACCTTTGGAAGATGTCATTCGGGAGCCATTCGTGGCGAAGCTGATTCCGCCCCTACTGGAGCGGCATCGCAGGTCAATCGACATCCTGCGGCAGCGTTCCGAATGCAAACAGGACACAATCTATTTCGATATCACCGACTATGACCTTGAGGGCTACAACAAGTTCATTCCGTATTACCTGCACCCGGATTCCGTGTATTGCGTCGGCCTGAGCAGCAGCAGTTTCCGGGTGAAAGTCGCCGTAGGCTCCAACCCATGGACGAAAAAGCAGAACATGGTCAATCTTGCCAGGATCTGTGAAAGATATGGCGGCGGTGGCCACGCTCGCGTGGGCGCGATTTCATTCCCCGTGGATCGTGGTGACGACGCCCGCCGTGCTGCCGCTGAGATTGTGCAGGAACTCCGTGCTTCTGAGTCCGGTTGACGCCATGGTATTAAGGCGCCTTACTTCCCGGATCGTGAATTTTCCCTCAGATTCTCTCTGACTATTGAACCCGAGTTGATGCTTAGCTAACCTCTCCAGAGTCCCTCACACCGGCGTGTGATTCATTTTTCATTTTGGAGTTTTTAGTGTTTAGCAATAAGTTTGTCTTTACTGCTGCTTTGTTGGGCGCCCTGTCGCTCGGCGCCGGAGCACAGACCAGTCCTCAGGGTGAGTCAGGGGGCCATGAGAAGCTAAAGAGCTCTGTGCCAGACAAGAGACCGGCAAAGGGCCCGCTCAAGCTCAACAGGCAACAGAAATTCGTTGTGGACACGGTTAAGATGGCCGTGGCTCTGCCGCAGCCGGATCCTCAGGATCGTCTCCGCGTGCTCTCGACGGCTGCAAACGTTGTGTCGCCCATCGATCGCAAGATGGCGAAGCAGCTTTGGCAGGAAGGCGTTCGCGTCGAATCTGACCTCATTCGTGTCGGCCAGACACCCGCTGTGTCGCTGATGGCCACCGGTCAGGCCGATTGTGCCTCGGCAACCAACTTTGTCGAGAACCTGCCGGAGAATGTTGCTGTGCAGGCGGAGCAGTCGCTGATTGGGGCTGTAACTTCCTGTCCCAAACAGACTCTGGATTTGGTCGCGCGCAAACTTGATGCTGCTCTCGATAAGGACATCGTCGCGCCGCGCGCACTTATGGCGGTAATGGAAGTTCAAGGACATAACGCGCCTGCCTCCCAGCAGCGTTTTGACAAAATGTTCCGGTCTCTACCCGATGCCGGCAAGAACTCTGATGAAGCGGAGAACTTCGCTGCCATGTACGCGCAAATGGCGCCCGACGTCGACAAAGAGCTGGCTGCCAAGGCGGGTCTTGAATTGCTGGCATGGCTTGGGAAGGTGAAAGACAGTCCGGTTAGAACACTGGCCATCAACATCACAACAGGAGCCATGCAGCAGGCCCTCGGAGAAGAGGCGTTTCGCAAGGCACTTGAAAAAGATGTAGTGGCTCAATCCACAGTCCAGAACGCTGGGGAACCGCGCGAGATCGAGCGTCCTCAAGAAGATACCGTGTCCGTACTGGAAGCCATGGACAACGTCGGCACCGATCGGACTGATGCTTTGCGGGGACTCCCTCCGGTGCAGCGTGCCCGTCAGGCTGCCGCGAATGGCTTTGCTGCCGGCACATCTGGCAAGAAGGACCAGGCAGCGAAGTATTTCGATATGGCGTTTTCGGCTGTGGACGACGTCTGGGATGCTCGTACACCCAAGACTGACGCCGCTGCGGTGGTGCAGGAGGTTGGCGAAGCCGCGGCTCAGGTTGATTCCGTGAACGCCCTTACAAGGGCACAGAAGCTGCGTGACAGCTCTGCTCAGGCAATTGCGATGCTGGCGGTGGCGCGTGTGGTCGCCAGCTCAGGATTGAATTAACCTTTCGAGAGCAGGTTTACGAGTCGTGTTGTTAGGTCGTGAAAATCGTGCAGTTCCACAGGGATACCCATTGGTCCAGATCATTGACGTGACGTGCCCCGGATGTAATCGGAGATTTCGCACCGTTCCCGCGGTCATAGAACACGCAGGGTTCGTTTATTGCTCGGTTTGTGGAGCAAGAATGGAATTTTCGGAGCCTCAACACATCAGCGTGCTGAGCGACAGCCGTGAATAGTCATTAATCAGCGTATACAGCAAGAAAAGAGGAGCTCCCCAGGCTCCTCTTTTGTTTGCTGAGCATTACGACGATTTGGCTACCCGAAGATTGTTCTCCACTGAGAACACCCCAGGGACGGTGTTGGCCCTCAGCGCTGCGGCATCCTTATCCGCCTGAGTATTGACTTGGCCTTCCAGGGTAACGTGGCCACCCTTGACGATGATATGAATGGGCGGCAGCGCCCCCATTGAGTATGGGAACAGCCGATCGTCATTGAAAATTGCCCGTGCTACCTGCCGACGGATGCGGTCATCATTCGGTGATGGTGGCAGCACCTCAATTTCATTGTTCACCGACTGCGCGCCTTCGATGTTCTTCACTCTGGCTTCAGCCTGGCTCTTGATCACAGCGTTTCTCACCTGTCCCAGCAGAGTGATGTTGCCTCCATCCACTTTGTAAGCGAGGTTATCGAAAATCGTCAGATCCGGAATCATTACCAATTCGTGATGAACCTCCCGTGATAAGCGGTCCTGTAGCTTTTGATTGCCAGATGACGATTGCGAAACTGCGTTGCTTTGCGCAATCGCTCCCCCTGCAAACAATGCAATGGCGAGTACTCCCGAAAGAATCTTTTTCATACCGTTCTCCTTGCCTGATACCGGCTTCTCCATGAGTTACCTTCTTAGATGCCGGAAACGAACGGGCCAGTTTTGCTGGTCATGTGCAACGAAACGGTTCCCGACATCCTCGGCCAGGTTCCACAGGGCCGACGCGCGATCGGCAATCTGCCGACCGATGTGTAACCATGGACAACGAGCAGCTGCAGTTCGCTACTCGAGGGAAACTTTCTCCAGCCACTGTGCCCGCCTCACGTTCCACCCCAGTTCCTTTTCGATGTCGGCCTCCAATTGCATCGCTGCTTCTGGTTCCCCGTGGACGAGGTACGTGGTAGCCGGTCTACTCTTGAATGTCCTGAGCCAATTGAGAAGCTCGGGCGTGTCTGCGTGATCACTGAACTGCTCAAGCGAGGCTACTTGCGCACGAATCGGCACTTCCTGGGAGAAGATTCGAACAGCCCTGCCTCCGTTCTTGATGATTGCGCCGCGCGTGCCCGGGGCCTGAAATCCAATGAAAATTACCTGGTGCTTCGGATCGGGCAAACGGTGCATCAGGTGGTGCAGCACGCGCCCGCCCGTTACCATTCCGCTCGATGAGACGATGATGCAGGGGTATATGACATCATTGATCTTCCGGGAATCTTCCTGCTTCGTTGCGAAGGTAAAACCCGGCCAGGCCAGGGGTGATCCAAATCGTTGGATCAGCTGTCGTGATGGGGCGTTGAACTCGCTGGTGTACTTCATGCAGATTTCTACTGCTTTGATGGCCATCGGGCTGTCAACAAAGACTGGGACACGGGGGATCTGCTCTGTTTCCATGAGCTCTTTCAACAGGAAGAGAAACTTCTGTGTTCTTTCGACTGCAAATGCAGGCACGATCACGGAGCCGCCGCGATGAACCGTATCGCGGATGAGTCTTGCCAGTTCAGGGCGCACGTCCTCATGGGGATGCGTCCGATTGCCGTATGTGGACTCCATGACGAGTATTGCCGGATTTTCCCCTTGATCCGGACCGGCCTGTACCACGCGTCCCGGAGACTCATTGTCGATTGGGACGCGGCCGATGTCGCCGGTGAAAAGAAATTTGCGTCTTTTATCGCCCTGGATAAGAAAAACTTCCACCATGCTTGATCCCAGAATGTGACCGGCATGGACAAATCGAAACGAAAGCTCTGGGCTGAGTTCCTTCAAGGCTCCGAAATCGATCGGCACAAAAGCACCTAGACAGCTCTGCGCTTCCTGCAGCGTATAGAGAGGCAGGGCCGGACTGTGCTTCGACGTGCCTTTCTGGTTGTGAAAGCGAGCCTCCTCCTCTTGTAGATGGCCTGAGTCAGGCAGGATGACTTGGCAAAGGTCGATCGTAGGCGCCGTTGCATACACCTGCCCCTTGAATCCTTCCTTCACCAGGCGCGGAATCCATCCGCAATGATCGAGATGAGCATGAGTCAGAATGACGGCATCAATCTCGCGCGCGGGTACAGGCGTATCGTTCCAGTTCTTTGACCGCCATTCCTTCTGGCCCTGGAAGAGGCCGCAGTCAACCAGAACTTGCAGCCCTTTTCTACCTGCGTTATCGCCGGACGTGTTGATGAGGTGTTTTGAACCAGTCACGGTTCCCGCTGCACCCAGAAACTGTAGGTATGCCACGCTGCCCTTTTTTGATTGCTGGATTTTTCGAAGTGAACCATTTCAGCGTACCGGTCCCGGATTCGCAACGGTTTTTAAGAGCAACTTTATCTTGAATGTCAGGAACGAACCGTCTTGGTTGCTCGTAATAATTTGCAAGAGAGGCTCATGGATGCGTTCCCTCAACCAGCGCACATTCCGGCAGCGGTTGGTGCGAATCGCCCTGAAACCGCTTTGGGAGTGTGCTGTTCGATTTCGAACAGCGGAATGCATTAGCGAACATCAATGAATTATAGGAACAATGACGGGCCGTTCAAACCGATCTTCTTTTCAATGACTTAGACACCGGGTTAATTCGGCAAAAGAAATGCCAATTCAGAGTCAATGCCCCGTTCTCCATGCAACGACAGGAGAACGTGCTTTGAGCAAGGAGCGGTCCATGGAGCATATGCGAAGAGCGGGTTTGAGTCTAGCGCTTGGGTCACTGCTGATGGTCATTTCTGGCTACGGTGCATGGAGTCACCCTGTTGCAGACAAGAGCAGCGTGCGGGAAAGCATGGATCGCAACGTACTTCTGCTGCGTGCAGGAAGCCCGCAACAGAAGGCAGCGGCAGCCTACTGGCTTGGGCAGCAGCGTGAGGCGGCCGCGAAGGCGGTCAAATTCCTGGTTGAGATTCTGGGTGATAGTACTCAAGTGAATCCCACCCAGTACCGTTCGAACAAAGTGCTGGATAAGATGACCGTGGGCGAGGAGGCGGCTGCCGCGCTGGTCAACATCGGCCAATCTTCCATTGAGCCGCTGATCCGGGTTCTGAAGAGTTCACCCGATCCGGAAGCGCGCAAGAACGCAGCATGGGCACTAGGTGCCCTGCATGATACCGGCGCTACCGGCCGTATCTAGCAGATCAAGTAAAAGCCACATCATCTGCCGGCCGAAATGGTCTCTGCTGACGTGTGCGTGAGCGAGTAACGAGAGAGAAGATGGAAACCTTATTTCAGGACATCCGCTACGGCCTTCGAGTTCTTCGCAAATCGCCCGCTTTCACGGTTGTTGCCGTCCTCACGCTGGCGCTTGGCATCGGCGCAAATACCGCCATTTTCAGCCTCATCAACGCCGTGTTGCTGAAGATGTTGCCGGTCCACAATCCCACCGAGCTGGCAATTGTTGGTGATCCTGCCATGGTGCACACGCGCAGCAATGGGACGCCCTCATTCACGCATTTTTCCTATCCGCTGTACAAAGAGCTCAGTGCTGGAAACCACGTTTTCAACGGTCTTCTGGCCTCAAGTGAAGTTCACCGGACCCGCCTCGCGGACGCGAACTCGAAGGAGATCACGCAGGATGCGAACGCGGTGCTCGTGAGCGGAAACTACTTCTCCGTACTCGGGGTAAACGCCCTGTTTGGACGCGTGGTTTCGCCCGACGATGACAAGGCCGCCGACGCAAGCCCGGTTGCGGTACTCGGATACGACTTCTGGAAGTCAAAGTTCGCAGGCAGCACGGGCATTATTGGTCAGACGATCAGAATCAACAATTCTCCCTTTACCGTGATCGGTGTTGCTCCACAGGGGTTTTATGGAGATACCGTTGGTGACGTGCAGGACCTCTGGGTACCGATAACCACGCAGCGCCAACTGGTTCTCGGGAGAGACTGGCTGAACGACCTGGGCTCCTCGTGGGTGCACTGCATTGGCCGCTTGCGGACAGGGGTTACAGTGGGTCAGGCCCAGGCCGACATCAACGTATTGTTGCAGCAGTTGATCGCAGGGCCACTGGGATCAAGGTTCACCAAGGAAGATCGCGAGACGGCATCGAAAGCGAAGATACAGGTTGTTGCCGGCGGAAGTGGGTTTTCCGATCTGCGCGGTGATATGCGTCAGCCGCTCTTCCTGTTGATGGCGATTGTTGGTTTCGTTCTGATGATCGCCTCAGTGAACGTGGCCAACCTGCTTCTTGCCCGAGCCACGGCTCGTCAAAAGGAAATTGCGGTGCGCATGGCGATAGGTGCAACTTCGCTCCGCGTCATAAGGCAATTACTCACGGAAAGTGTCCTTCTGGGCATCGCAGGTGGCGCAATAGGATTGCTCTTTGCGCGATGGGGAACAGCGGCGCTGCTGAAAATCAGTGGGAACACAGATCTGGAAGTTTCGCCTGACGCAAGCGTCCTGGCGTTTACGGCGGCAATTTCGGTCACAGCTGCCCTCCTGTTCGGGCTCATTCCGGCTCTCCGCTCCCGCACGGTCTCTGTTGCTCCAGTGCTCAAAGCAGGTACACAAGGAGCAGCAAGGCGCTCTAGTGGATGGAACTGGGGAGATGTCCTCGTCGCAGCTCAGGTAGCCGTTTCGCTTCTCGTACTCTTCACCGCCGGGCTGTTAATCCGCAGTCTGCAAAATCTGCGCAACGTCGATCTGGGCTATAGCAGGGAACACCTGCTCCTGATTTCGACCGATCCACGGGCTGCCGGCCTCAATCCAGCACAGATCACTAACTTCGGAAACGAAATGGCCGCGCAGTTGGCCAGTCTGCCGGGGGTACGTGCTGTTACCTACTCCAAGAATGGTTTGTTCAGCGGCAGTGAGTCTGGAGAGACTTTGAAGATTCCGGGCTACACGCCTCGGATTGATGATGATCTGAACGCCGCGGCCGATGAAATCGGGCCTGATTACTTTAAAGCAATTGGCATCCCTATGCTGCTGGGGCGTGATATCGGTTCACAGGATACGGCCACGTCTCCGAAGGTTGCCGTGATTAATGAGTCGATGGCGAAGTTCTACTTCGGGAAGGAAAACCCGATCGGAAGGAAATTTGCCGTTGATGATGAGCCACACCGGAGCCAGTTCATCGAAATTGTCGGCGTGGCACGCGATGCGCGCGACCACACCTTGCGCAAAGAGGTGGACCGGCGCTTTTACATTCCTTTTGCGCAATCGGATCTTGCCACCCCGGTCGTCAATTTTGAAGTACGGCTGAATGGAGGCTCAGGCGGCATCGTGGACTCCGTTCGCAAACTCGTGAAGGCGTACAACTCCGGCATATTGTTCGGAAGTGCCCGACCGCTCGACAGGCTGTTGGATCGGGCCATGAACAGCGAGATCCTGATCGCCAGACTTTCCAGCTTCTTTGCCGGACTCGCTCTTGTGCTGGCCTGCATTGGCCTCTATGGGTTGCTTTCCTACTCCGTGACGGCGAGAACGCGGGAAATCGGCGTTCGAGTTGCACTGGGGGCCACCCGCTCGGACGTTTTGTGGATGATCCTGCAGCATGCGTTCAAGCTGCTAATGTTCGGTGTAGTCGTGGGATTGCCGCTCTCATTGCTGGCGGCACGTTTTCTGGTATCGATGCTGTTCGGTACAAAGCCTACCGATCTGGTGTCGATGGCAACGGTGATTCTTGTACTCGGATCTGTGGCTACCCTCGCTGGGTTGATTCCTGCTCGCCGGGCTACAAAGGTGGATCCCATGATCGCCCTGCGGTATGAATGAGACAATACGTAGGTGCCCTAATCTGCTAATGTACGCGGTGAGCGTAAAGGAACCATGATTCAGCTTCGAAATATCGAGAAGACCGTCAAAAGTCCGGCCGGAACCATGTGGCTGTTGCGACGTATCAACCTGAGTATCAAAGAAGGTGAGTTCGTCACCATTATGGGGCCTTCGGGCGCAGGTAAGACTACGCTGCTCAGCATTGTTGGGATGCTTGACGATAGCTGGGCTGGTGAATACGTGTTCAATGAGCATGTGGTCCATAAGCTGGACCGCAAGAAGCGCGCCGAACTTAATCGCAAGTACATCGGCTTTGTATTCCAGAGTTATCACCTGCTCGATAATCTGACGGTTCAGGAAAACATTGATGTGCCGCTCTCCTACCGTGACATCCCGCGGGCCCAGCGGGCCTCAATGGTGGCTGACATTCTCGATCGTTTCCAGATCGTGGGCAAGAAAGACCTCTTTCCGAACCAGCTTTCCGGAGGACAACAACAACTCGTGGGCGTGGCGCGCGCAGTTGCCGGAAATCCTAAAGTGATCCTTGCCGACGAGCCGACGGGAAACCTGCATTCCGCCCAGGCCAAAGAGATCATGGAGCTCTTCAAGCGGCTCAATGAGCAGGGAACCACGATAATCCAGGTTACCCACTCGGAAGCAAACGCGGCATATGGGAATCGCGTGATTCAGTTGAAGGATGGTTGGATAGTGGAGGACACCGCTGCAGCTCACGACACTGCCGCAGCGGAAATCCGTGTTTAGCACCAGACAATCTTTGAGGAGAGAAGTTGCCAACCAGGACTGAAGACATTGAGAGCACGAACGTGTCGCCTCTGCAACGCGCTGAGCCGACCCGTGTGCTGATTGCGGATGATCAGGCAGATGTTCGTGAGGCCCTGCGCCTGCTCCTCAAGGCGGAAGGCTATGCCACGGAAACCGTCAGCAGCCCGGCTGCAGCCGTTGAAGCCGTTCAGAGCGGCGAGTTTGACGTGATGCTGATGGACCTCAACTATCAGCGCGATACCACCTCAGGTCAGGAAGGCATCGAACTGCTCTCGCGTATTCAGTCCGTCGATAGCCGTTTGCCCATTGTTGTCATGACGGCATGGGGCAGCGTGGAACTGGCAGTGGAAGCCATGCGCCGGGGAGCGCGTGATTTCATCCAGAAACCCTGGGACAATCCCCGCTTGTTAAGCATCGTACGGACCCAGATCGATCTCTATCGCACCATGCGCCGGGCCGAGCGCCTGGAGGCAGAAAACAGCCTGCTTCGTGCCCAGAACCGCCCGACATTTATCGCAGAGTCAAAGGCTATGCAGCCCCTGCTTACGCTGATCAGCCGCATCGGTCCGAGCGATGCGAATGTGTTGATCACAGGAGAGCACGGAACGGGAAAGGAAGTTGTGGCACAGACGCTGCATGCTCTCTCTCCCCGCAGTAGCAGGCCAATGATTACCGTTAATACCGGTGGCCTGCCTGAAGGAACCTTCGAAAGCGAACTTTTCGGACACGTCAGGGGTGCATTTACAGATGCACGTGCGGACCGTGTCGGCCGTTTTGAGTTGGCTGACAAAGGCACCCTCTTCCTCGACGAAATCGCAAACGTGCCTATCAAGCAGCAGGCAAAGCTATTGCGCGTGTTGGAAACCGGTGAAATGGAACGTGTCGGATCATCGAAGACGCACCGCGTAGATGTTCGTGTGCTGTCGGCCACGAACGCCGACCTTAAGCAGGAAAGTTCAGAAGGACGTTTTCGCCCGGACCTGCTCTTCCGCCTGAATACCGTTGAACTGCATATCCCGCCACTGCGAGACCGTAAGGAAGACATTCCGCTTCTGGCGGCGCACTTCCTTCGCCAGTATGCACAACGTTATCGAAAGACCGTAAAAGGTTTTGAGCCCGGAGCA
The DNA here is from genome assembly GCA_036258095.1 of Candidatus Angelobacter sp. GTDB lineage: Bacteria > Acidobacteriota > Terriglobia > Terriglobales > Acidobacteriaceae > Angelobacter. The sequence goes on from DATAEJ010000059.1 coordinate 38,541, forward strand.
ATGCAGAAGATGCTCGACCATCCCTGGCCCGGAAATGTTCGCGAACTCGACCATTCCGTGGAACGCTCCGTGCTGATCAGTACCACCGACCAGATTCAGCCCGCAGATCTTGGCCTCGAAAGTGAGCGAGCTGGGGCAGCGCGGATTGAGGACATGGGCCTGGAAGAAGTTGAAGCATTGTTGATCAAAAAAGCTCTGTCGCGGCACTCCGGCAATATCAGTCATGCGGCGGAAGCGCTGGGATTGAGCCGCAGCGCACTCTACCGTCGCATGCAAAAGTATGGCCTCTGATCTGTTTTACCAATCCGCGCAGGAGACCCTTCCGGAAAAGCGGTCCAGACTCAGATTTGACTCTCGCATCACGTTAGTTGCTCTGTTGATCAGCATGCCTGGCGTGCTTGTGGCAGAGCTCATGCTCTGGTATAGCGACCACACGCCCGAATTCAAATGGACCGTCACGCTGTTCATCGCAATTGCCTGGATGATCGGCACCTCCGTCTTGCACGGCCTTGTCATTCGTCCCTTACAGACGCTGTCAAATATGGTGGCGGCGATTCGCGAAGACGATTTCTCCTTCAGGCTTCGTGGCGGCGGCCGGGAAGATTCGCTCGCTGATCTGATTTACGAAATTAACGCACTGGCCACACGCCTGCAGGTACAGAAAGTGAGTGCGCTGGAAGCGACGGCTCTCCTGAAGAAAGTTCTCATGGAGATTGACGTCGCTGTTTTTACGTTTGATCAGCAACAGCGGTTGACAATCGTAAACCGTGCCGGCGAACAGCTGATGGGGCGCATTGGTCCACGCATGCTGGGGCTTACTGCCGAAGAACTGGGCTTGAGCGAGTTCCTGCAGTCCACTGAACCTCAGACTCTTCAGATGACGTTTCCGGGTAAACACGGCCGCTGGGCGGTTAGCCACACTGCATTCCGCGAAAACGGTGTGCCCCATCAATTGCTGATTATCTCTGACCTGAGCCGGGCCTTGCGCGAAGAAGAGCGCCAGGCATGGCAGCGGCTTATCCGGGTTCTTGGCCACGAATTGAATAACTCCCTCGCGCCAATTAAATCAATCGCTGGCACGCTCGCGGGATTGACCTCCCGCGCTGCTTTGCCCCAGGACATCAGTCAGGACATGCAGCAGGGACTCCGGGTTATTGAGAATCGTGTCGAGTCCCTGAACCGCTTTATGCAGGCTTACACTCAGCTCGCCCGAATGCCGGCGCCCACACTCAGCCATGTCGAAGTCGGCCCGCTCGTTCATCGAGTGGCGTCCCTGGAACGGCGTTTGGGGATCAGAGTCCAGGAAGGTCCGTCGGTGTTTATCGATGCTGATCCTGATCAGCTCGAACAGCTCTTGATCAACCTGATCCGCAATGCGGTGGATGCGTCCCTGGATCCCATAATCAAGCACACGGGCAATGTCGAGGTAGGCTGGCGCGCCAATGCGCGCAGTGTGGAAATATTCATACGGGACGAAGGTCCCGGGCTCTTGAACAGTGACAACCTTTTTGTGCCGTTCTTCACTACCAAGCATGGTGGCAGCGGAATCGGATTGATTCTCAGCCGACAAATCGCAGAGGCGCATGGAGGTGTCCTGCAGCTCACCAATCGGCGCGACCGCAGCGGATGCGAGGCAGTCATCGGCCTCCCCGCAACCTACCGGGTCACCAACGCCTGAACATAGCCTGTCACGTTTTCTCGTCTGAACCATGACGCGATATGATGTTCTTTCGCATGGAACAGGACCTGCAAATACTCAAAGACGATATGGTGGCCTTTATTGAGGGCCACGGTCTGCGTCGATTCAGTGCCCATATTAGTGACGAAGTCCCCAGCGTTCCCTGGGACGTAGACGAGGACCATCCCGATGCCTGGAAGGACTTCGTCGAGTTGGCCAAGGCTTCGGGAGCCGCATTCGTAACCATGGACTTCGGCGCGTTGGACAAGGAAGACGTTGACCTGCTTGCCGATCGGCTTCAAGAGATCGAATACTTGAACGACGAAGATCTGGAGGAGGCACGCTGGTTGCGCAATTTCGTCGGCAAAGTTGGCTTCATCCAGTTGGGGTTCCCGTGTCAGGGGATCGTTTTCGTATACGAAGTTTCAACGGACTGGTATGAGACGTATCAGCGACTCGAAAATGCCGCCGACGATTACGACGGCATTATGATCGACGACTCTGATCCCGACGAAGATTAGCCTCAATGCGCTGGAAATACCTGGAGCCAGAGCTTTCGACCGTACAGCTGCTTCAAAAAGAAGCCGGGCTTTCGCCGGTCATCGCCCGTTTACTGGCATTGCGCGGAATCAGATCTGCCGCTCAAGCCCAGGCGTTTCTTGAGCCATCACTGGCACAGCTGCATTCGCCGTATCTCATGAAAGGCATGCAGGAGGCGGTAGAGCGGATCTGCCGTGCCATCGCAAACAGGGAAGACATCCTGATCTATGGTGACTATGACGTCGACGGCACCACTGCAGTCGTTATTCTCAAGACCGCAATTGAGCTTTGCGGAGGAACAGCCGATTTCCACGTACCGCATCGAATCAAAGAAGGCTACGGCATCAAAGACGACGTTATCGAGCGCGCTGCTGCCGCCGGAGTGAAGCTGGTTATAAGCGTGGATACGGGCATCCGCGCATTTCAGGCAGCGCAGACGGCGAGGCGCGTAGGCCTCGACCTGATTGTCACCGATCATCACCTTCCGGAAGCGCGCGAGGGCGTTCCAGCGGCTCTCGCCGTGCTCAATCCCAATCAGCCGGATTGTGAGTATCCGTGCAAAGCGCTGTGCGGTGCCGGAGTGGCTTTCAAGATTGCACAGGCCTTGTTCGTACGGCACAAAGGCGAAGCAGATCAGGCGAGATTGATTCCTTCGTTCCTGAAAATGGTGGCGATTGCCACGATCGCGGATGCGGTGCCTCTGGTGGATGAGAACCGCGTGATGGCGCGGCTCGGCCTGGAAGGGCTGCGCCGGCCTGTAAATGGCGGACTTAAGGCGCTCATGGAGGTTTCGGGTCTTTCAGGTTTGGGCAGAGCTCTGGCAGCTGGGGACATCGGATTCAGGCTGGGACCCCGCATCAACGCCGCCGGAAGAATGGACATCGCCAGCGAAGTCATTGAACTCTTCACCTGCAAAAACCAGGACCGTTGCCGAGAAATCGCCAACAAACTCGATCAACTCAATGCCGAGCGGCAGGCGGAAGAGGCCAGAATCGTTCAGGAAATCGAAAAGGAGCTGGCTGCCGAGCCGGACCTTACCGGGAAGTACTGCATGGTCTTCGATGGCGAGGGCTGGCACCGCGGCGTTGTCGGCATCGTGGCGTCGCGAGTGGTCGAGAAGACAGGCAGGCCTGCGCTTGTGATAGCCAAGGAGGGCGCGGAGGCACATGGGTCAGGTCGGTCCATTTCTGCGTTGCACCTGCTCGATGCACTAGAGTCTTGCCGCGAGTTGTTCACGCGGTTTGGAGGGCACGCGCATGCCGTTGGTTTCGCGCTACCGAGTCCTTCTGTTTCAGAGCTGAAGCACAGGTTGAATGTTTACGTGCAAACCAAAATCACAGAGCAGGATCTGGTGCCAGAGCTGAGGATCGATTCAGAGTTGCCGTTGCGAGCAGTGACGCCAGAGCTCATGAGCTTGCTCCGCGCGCTCGAACCGTTCGGCCAAGGTAATCCGGAGCCGGTATTCTGCTCAAAAGCCGTCAGTGTTCTGGTCCCCCCCCGATTAATCAAAGACAAACACGTGAAGCTGAAGATTAACCAGTCCGAAGATGGCCGAAACAGCTTTAGTTACGAAGCGATGGGGTGGCGGATGGCCGAACGCGTTCAGGCAGAAGGGGTAAGGCCTGGCGATAACCTGGACGTAGCTTTCAAGATCGGCATGAACTTTCATCCGGAGTTTGGTGGACTGGAACTGACACTGGAAGATTACCAGCGTAGTACCGCGTCACCGAATTCCGTTTGCACCCACTTAGCGCGCCCGGTATAGTCGCAACTGTATGGACCAGAATGTTTTCTGCACGCAGTGTGGCGCTCAGTCTCCTGCAGGCGCGGGTTTCTGCCAAAAATGCGGTGCGCGCATGAGCGGTTTGGTAACGAGTCCTGCTACATCAGTCGCGTACGCTCCCGCTCCGGCCTATACCGTACAGCCATTTGCCGGATTTTGGATTCGGGTGCTCGCGACGCTAATTGATAGCTTCGCCTTGTCCATCGTACTGACTCCGCTTTTTCTGATATTCATGGCGCCCCTTATTGTGCAGATCATGCGCCAGGCACAGGCCGGCAATACAAATCCTGATGTATCTCCCGCCATGCTTGGGCCGATTTTTGCAATCATACCCATCGTTTTCGCGGTGCAATGGCTTTACGAAGCTCTACTGACCAGCTCACGTTGGCAGGGAACACTTGGCAAGAAGGTGTTGAACCTCAGGGTCACTGATATGGCGGGCAATCGCATCTCTTTCGGCCGGGCCACTGGCCGCTACTTCGGCAAGATTCTCTCCCATATGACGATGTATATCGGGTACATCATGGTGGCCTTTACGGAGCGGAAGCAGGGCTTGCACGATCTGATTGCGGGAACGCAGGTGTTGCGCTACTAGCGTCCGTCCAGAAGATTCGGTCGCATGGTGGCGTCACGGTATCATGGAAGCAGATGCCGCTCGATCCCAAGATTCTTAGAAGGCTGTTTGCCACTGGAGCTGTACTGGCAATCCTGGTGGCGGCTTTTTTTTATCTGCGCGGGATCGTCAAGACCCGACACATCATTGAGAAGCTGCCGGACAACATCCCCGCGAACATCGAGCGGAGTGGACAAGGCTTTACGTTCAGCCAGTCTCAAGGCGGCAAGACGCTTTTCACTATCCACGCCGCGAATTTCCAACAATTCAAGGACGGTGGTAGCGCTGAACTTCACGATGTGAGCATCACGGTCTATGGCCAGGATGAGAATCGCTCGGATTACATTTACGGATCTTCCTTCCGCTATGACCAGAAGTCGGGCGATATCACGGCCGACGGTGAAGTGCACATCGATCTTGATGCCAACAGTATTCCTTCGAGTTCAGCTCCAGGCGGGAGCGCGCCGTCGGCTCAAGAGAGTCGAACTCTCATCCACGTGAAGACCAGCGGGTTGACATTTAATCGCAACACTGGCATCGCCGAGACGCAAGAAAAAATTGAATTCCGCGTCCCGGGTGCAAACGGTTCCGCCGTCGGCGCGAATTACGATTCGCACACGAATGTCCTGCTGCTGAAGTCAAATGTGCGACTGGTGAGCACAGAAAAGCAGAAGGCCACCATTCAAGGCCAAAGCGCGAGTATCACGAAAGACCCGCGGCGGATCGTCCTGGATCATGCCCGGGTTGAGCAGCGTCCACGCACTATTACAGCGGAGAAGCTTACGGTTCTCTTGCGCGACGACAACACCGTGGAGCGCATTCTGGGTTCCGGAAACGTACGTGCTGTAGAAGAAGGCAGCAAGCCAGTTGAGATCTCTGCGCCATCTGGAGAAGTTTTCATGGCAGGTGCGAACCAACCCAAGAGTGCCACACTTAGCGGCGGCGTAAATTTTGAATCCCGTGGCGATTCTCCTTCTCAAGGCAAAGCTGAGCGTGTAGACCTGAGTTTCGCGTCCAAGGGGCAGATCAGCAAGGCTCGTCTCTCAGGTGGGGTTGAGCTGAACCAGGGGCCGCCGGCAAAGACGCAGTCTTTGAAAGCATCTACACTCGATCTTTTCCTCGTCGGGGGAAAGCGTTTAGACCACGCCGTAACTTCTGACGGTCCAGCGCAGATAGTCCTGGCTCAATCAGCGCCACAGAAATCAATCACTACCATCAGCGCCGCTCAGCTGAACGCCAAGTTCAGCGCCCAGAACCGTCTCAGCTCGGTTTATGGCAGCCCGGACGCGCGGATCGTAAGCTCAACAGCAGGCCAGCCGGACCGAACAGCTCGCGGCCAGGAGTTAACGGCACAGTTCAACAGCAGAGGCGAGATTGCGTCAGCGGATCTGAATGGCGATTTCCGTTACCAGCAGGCCCAGCAAACTGCGACGGCGGAGCATGCGCACTACAATCCGGCTGACGAGACATTTCTTCTCACCGGTTCTCCACGGCTGACCGACTCGGGAATGTCAGTTACTGCGGACCGCGTGGAATTGAACCGCAGGACTGGAGCCGCCAGGGCCGATGGAAACGTGAAGACAACTTACAATGATCTCAAACCGCAGCCGGGCGGTGCGATGCTCGCAGGCGGGGAACCCATCCATGTGACGGGGAACTCGGCCACCGCGAATAGGGGAACCGGAGTGGCGCAATACTCCCAGGCAAGACTCTGGCAAGGCGCCAACATCGTCGAAGCTCCGACCCTTACATTCGACAAGACGCGACGCAGCTTGCAGGCTCAGGCGAACCAGACGGGCCGGGTGACTTCAGTGTTCGTGATGCCGCAGAGAAACGGCAAGATTTCTCCGGTAAATGTGACGTCCAATCAACTGAATTACGTTGATTCGGAGCGGAAGGCCGTTTTCAAGGGGAATGTGATCCTTCGTGGGGATGACTTCACCATGGATGCAGACACCGTGAATGTGCTCCTGGCAAATCGCGGCGCCGGCGGGACAAATTCCTCTGGCAACCAGCTGGATCGTATTGTTGCCAAAGGGGATATCCAGATTAAACAGGGTGACAGAAAGGCTCTTGGGAAGCAGTTAACTTACTACGCTTCTGAGGAGAAATTTGTGCTGACCGGAGCGCCGGGGCAACAGCCTAGCATTTTTGATGCCGAACACGGTCAGATTTCGGGCGATTCGTTGACTTTCTATACCCACGATGGTAGGGTGCTGGTAGGAAGCGGAGAAACTCCACATATTTTGACGCCATCAAGGACCGCGGAAGCGAAGTAAATGCAAACCCTTGCCACGGAGGACATCGCAAAATCGTACCGTGGACGACGGGTGGTCAACGGCGTCAGCCTCCATATCAATCAGGCTGAGGTAGTGGGCTTACTTGGTCCCAATGGGGCCGGGAAAACGACGTCTTTCTACATGACCGTCGGACTGGTGCCGCCCGATAGCGGTCGCATACTCGTTGACGGCCAGGACATAACTGACGTTCCCATGTACCTGCGGGCGCGGGAATACGGAATCAGCTATCTTCCACAGGAGCCGTCGGTCTTTCGCAAACTCACGGTGGAAGAGAACATCATGGCCGTGCTGGAAGTGCAGCGCATGTCATGGCAGGACCGGCGTAATAAGCGTGATCAACTGATTGACGAGCTTGGCTTGGGGCATATCCGCAACAACATGGGCTATGCACTCTCCGGCGGCGAGCGCCGTCGCGTTGAAATTGCCCGTGCGCTGTGCATTGCCCCGAAGTTTATCCTGCTCGACGAGCCTTTCTCGGGCATCGACCCGATTGCAGTGCTCGATCTGCAGAAGATAATTTTTGATCTAAAGGGAAGCGGAATCGGCGTACTGATTACTGATCACAACGTGCGCGAAACTCTCTCTGTGACGGACCGCGCCTATATCATCAATGAAGGTCGCATTTTCAGAACTGGAACGCCTGAGCAACTGGGCAACGACCCTGAGGTGAAGCGAGTGTACCTGGGTGAGAGCTTCTCGTTCGTGTAGCTGGTGAAAGTTGCCGTTGACGTGAGACAAAACAAAATCGGTTGCATGCATCGATTGTTTAATACGGTTAAGGTCTTGGGGCCAATTACGAGCGTACTCTTTTGCTGCCCTCGTACGGGTGCAAGAATCGCTGAAGTTTATCAAAGGAAAGAATGGTTTTACTCCAGAACAAACTGAATCTCAGAGTTTCCCAGAAGCAGATCCTCACGCCGGGACTGGTGCAGATGGTGAGCGTGCTGGCGCTGAACAAGCTGGAACTCCGGGAGATGATCAATACGGAGATGGTGGAGAACCCGGTTCTGGAGGAGTTGGACTCATCGGTTCCACTGCTGGACGAGGTTGCAGGACGCGAAGAGGCTCGTAATCGCGAAGATGCCCAGGAGCACGAGCGCAAGGACACAGCGGCTGAAGCGCCGGCCGAGGCTGACAAGAAAGACCCCTTCGAGGAAATCGATTTCGGCTCTTTCTTCCGCGACTACCTTGATCCGGGTTATCGCAGCTCGGCCGATCTCGAAGAGATCGAGCGGCCGTCGTTTGAGAATTTTCTCTCAAAACCCAGCACCCTGACGGATCACTTGATGTGGCAGCTTGGCTCCGTGAACCTGAGCAAGCAGGTTCGCGCCGGCGCAGAGTTGGTTATCGGAAACCTGAACGAGGAAGGGTACCTCACGGCATCAGAAGATGAGTTACTCGGAATAGCGCATGCTGTGCACGACGAAGCTACAGCGGCTTCGCCAGAACCGCCGGAAGAGAAGGAAAGCAGTTCCGTGAGCGGTGACCCCGGTCATCTCGAGTTGGTGGTTTCTCATGAACCCTCTCCGGAAGCTGCAATGGCTGAGCAGAAGCAGCGAATGGCTCCGGTGCTGCAGTTCACGCGCGAGGATTTGCGCGAAGCCATCCGGATCGTGAGCCATTTCGACCCAGTCGGAGTGGCAGCGCGCGATCTGCGCGGCTGCCTGCTGGCACAACTTGAATACCTCCGCAACACCCGAGAGATGGAAGGTTCAGACGACCCGGAAAACGATCAGGTGGTTGAAGATGCCCTGAACATTGTTGCCGGCCAGCTCCATTTGCTGCAGAACAAACAATACAAGGAGATTGCCCGTGCCATCGGGCGATCGATGGAAGCTGTGATTCAAGCACACGAATTCATTCGAACGCTCGACCCCAAGCCCGGTCTCCGCTATAACAAAACGGAAGCCAAGCTAATCGAGCCGGATGTGGCTTTCGTGAAACACGGAGATGAGTATCTTGTCTTGATGAATGATGAGGATCTGCCGCAATTGCGTGTCAGTCCTACATACCGGCGGTTGCTGCACCAGAACCAGGGTGTCGAGAAAGACGTGAAGTCCTACGTGAAGGAGCGCTATAAGTCTGCTGTCCAACTCATTAAAAATATTGAGCAACGCCGACAGACCATTTTGAAGGTTTGCCATGCGATCATCGGCCGCCAAGGCGAGTTTCTTGATCATGGCATAGATTTCCTGAAGCCCATGATGATCAAGGAAGTGGCGGAGGAGATCGGAGTCCATCCCTCCACCGTCAGTCGCGCCGTTGCCAGCAAGTATGCCCACACCGCCCAGGGCGTGTTTGAATTGCGCTACTTCTTCTCGGAAAGCGTGCAGGGACCGGAAGGCGGAGGCACATCGCTGCTCATCCTCAAGCGCCGCGTGAAAAAGCTGATCGAAGAAGAGGATCCGGCCAGACCGCTCACAGACGAGCAGATCACGAAGATCCTGCAATCTCAGGGCATTCAGGTCACGCGCCGCACTGTTGCGAAATACCGCGAAGACATGAAAATTCCCAGTACACATCAAAGGAGGGTGAAGAACTGATCCACAGGAAGCGCAGCTGTGCATGAGCCGGCGCTTCAGAATCAGCAGCAAAAGCCGCCTGTACTTGATGCCGTAATGTTCCGGGCACCAATCAGACGACTCCAAATCGATGCACCCAGGAGGGAGTCAATGAATGTGGAATACACTGGCCGGCAGTTTGAAGTCACTCCCGCAACCCGCAAGCAAGTCGAAGCGGGCCTCCAGAAACTCAAGAAAATTTTAGGCAGCAGCTTTGAGACGCACGTAGTGCTGTCCGCGGAGAAGCATCGTCACATCGCGGAAATCACGATCGCTGTTCGCAATCATCCGCCCATCGTTGCCCTCGCGCAGGCCAATGACATGCCTTCTGCCGTTGGGACGGCACTCGACAAAGCAGAGCGCCAGGCAATCAAATACAAGACCCGGTGGAAGAGCAAAAAGCAGAAGGCGAGGAAGAAGCCCGTTCCGGTGATCCCGGAGGAAGTTTCGCTTTCCATAGCGATCGGCGGAGACTTGAAGACCGCGGTGCCGGTAAAGGTGCACTCCTTCCCGAATTCGGTGAGGTTTACCGAGGCACACATAGTCCGCAGTAGTGATTCGGTGGCGCATCGTCCATTGACCCTTGAGGAAGCCGTAAAAGAAGCGGAATTCCGCAACCGCGAGGTATTTGTCTTTCGAGACCCTGAAGGCCGAGTTAAGGTGCTGCATCGGAAAAAAGACGGCAAGATGGAGCTGATTGAAGCTCCATAAGCAAAATAGCGAAACTGGTCATAAATAAGGGCGCTGCGAGCGCCCTTATCTTTTTAAGGAAGTTGACGTTCACGCAGCGTGGGCGTACTGTGCATAACGTCAAGGCAAGCAGCTCAGATCGCCTCCGAGCTGCAATCGTCCGTTGTCGCACGGAGGACTGGCATGCCTAAAATCAAAGCTAACACCATCACCATCAATTATGAGCAGCAGGGAAGCGGAGAACCTCTGGTTCTGATTCCATATCTGGCTGCCGATTGTGCCTGTTATGCGTTTCAGGTGGCGGAGTATGCCAAGCACTTCTCCTGTATCGCCATGGACTTGCGCGGGGCCGGTGAATCGGACAAGCCCGCGGGCCCGTATTCGACCGAACTTTTCGCCGACGACGTCGCCGGATTTATGCAGGCTATTGGCGTGCAGAGCGCTCACGTCGCCGGCCTCTCACTGGGCGGTGCAACGGGGATGTGGTTGGCAGCGAAATATCCCGAGAGAGTGAAATCGCTTTCCCTCCACAGCACCTGGCCGAAAACGGACGCTTATATCAAAGCTGTTGTGGAAGGCTGGCAGGTGATGGCGAAGTCGCTGGGGAATGTGGCGGATCTGATTGTCAAGGGACTTTTCCCCTGGTGTTTCACTCCAGAACTCTACGCGACGAAGCCGGAGTACATTCATACGTTGTCAGAGTTCGTTCACAGCCGCCCCGTCCAGCCGGTCTCGGCATTTCTGGAGCAGTCGAACGCGGTGATTGCACATGACGCTCTCGCGCAACTGCCGAAAATCAAGGCGTCCACCCTCATCACTTTCGGACGCCATGATATGGCTACTTCTACACGCTTCGCCGAGCCAATGAAGTCGGCCATCGGCGGTTCTGAAGTTGCGATCTTTGAAGGATCGTCGCACGCTCCTATTTACGAACAAGTAGAAGAGTTCAACCTAAGAACGCTGGCATTCCTGCAGCGCGGGCGGGCACAGACAACCACTGCAGCTCAAGGTGGTTTTTGACTGACGGGGCTCAGCAACAACTGCTGTCTTGCGCGCTATCATTCAACTCGCTCCTGAACGCTGCGCGCAATTGCGGTGACCAGCTTGCGCGGGCCAAAGCGGACAGATTCAGCCATCACCCAGTTCTTCAAGCCGGGAATGACGAGTGTCTGGCCCTTCAACATACCTTTGAGGCCGGTTCGCGCAACATCTTCCGAGCGCATCTTGTTCCATTTAAACAATCGTGATTTCTCCATATCGGCGCGCGCAGCGAATTCAGTGGCCGTAGCACCGGGACAGAGACAGGTCACGGTAATGCCACTCGGCTTCAATTCATTCGCAAGAGCCTCGGAAAAAGAAATTACATAGGCTTTGGTTGCATAGTAGACGGCCATCAGCGGGCCGGGCTGGAAGCCTGCCGTGGAAGCCACATTCATGATGCGTCCGCGCTTGCGGTCGACCATTCCCGCTACGAATAGACCCGTGAGATGGGTAAGAGCTGAGATGTTGACCTGAATCATCTCGAGTTCCGTTTTCGCGGCGATTTCTTGAAAAAGGCCGTACGCACCGAATCCTGCATTGTTGATTAACACGTCAACTGAAAGGCCTCTGTGGCTGATCTCAGCCGCGAGCTGTTCGGGAGCTTCAGGGCGGGCAAGATCCGCGGCAATGGCATGCACCCTGCCGCCATGAGCTGACTGGAGCTCGTTTGCGATCTGGTCAAGCCTGGACTGATTTCGGGCGGTGATGACGAGATCAAAATCGGGCGCCATCAGTCTCGCGAAATCCAAGCCGATTCCGGTTGAGGCCCCGGTGATGAGCGCAACATCTCTCCGGCGCTCGGCGTTGAGCGCTCCTGCGTAAGCGGGAATGACCATTCTGATTCTCCCGCAGTCATCATATCGGAGTCTTCGCACCGTTTGCGACGAAGTCCGCTTATTCTGCGCGTAGTACTTCCACCGGCTCGGTACTCGCTGCCCTCCGTGCTGGTAAGAAACAGGCGCTCGCAGCAACTACCATCAACAAGAGTGCGCTTCCTGCGAATGCCAGTGGGTCGAAGGGGCTGATGTGAAACAACAGGCTCTGGATGATCCTCATTGACAAAAGCGAAAGTATGATCCCGATCCCGGCCCCAGCGATTGCCAGCGTCAGCCCCTCACCAACGATCATGTTCAGCAATTTCGGGCGCGAAGCGCCAAGGGCCATTCGTATGCCCATTTCGCGCCTTCTCTGCGCAACAGAGAACGCCAGGGTGCCGTAAATGCCTACGGCAGAAAGCAAGAGCGCCAACCCGGCAAAAGAGCCGAGCAACCCTGCACTGAATCGGCGTGGCGCAAGGCCGGCCACAAGAACGCTATTCATGTCCACGATGCGATTAATCGTCTGGTCTGGCTTGAAAGCACGAATTTCGCGCCGCACGGTGTCTGCCGACCAAACCGGCTCGCGCGTGGTACGCACAAAGAGGTTAACGCCGGCGAACACATGGTTCGTTTCGTCCTGCAGGAAGGGCATGTACAAAGCTGGATTGGGAGCCGCGTCGAGAACTCGCAGTTTGAGGTCTTCGATCACTCCTACTACCGTGCGGAAACGCGGATTTCCAGTGCTGCGGCGGCCGGGTCCCGTATACGAAATAGCGATTCTTTTTCCGATGGGGTTCTCTCCCGGCCAGTATTCCCGAGCGAGAGAATCGCTGACGATCACAACCGGCGCCGACCGTGCATTGTCATGCGGTGTGAAGTAACGTCCTTGCTCCAAAGTGGCACCCAGGGTGGTGAAGATGTCCGCACTGGCCCAGCATCCGTCAACGAACGCTGGGTGCACTGGATCATTTGGGCGATCGTCGAACTGCAGCCGTGCCGTTGAGGCGCGGGAGCCCGGAAGGCAATCTGCGACGGAAGTATTCTGAATCCCGGGCGCCTGTTTCAGACGGCGCAGCAGTTCGTCAAAGAATTGTGCCCCTTCCGCAGAGTAATAGCCGGTTCGCAAGTACGTAGTCAGAATATGCTCTGGTTCGAACCCGGGATTCACATGCTCAACAAGCCAAAGGCTCCTTAAGAGCAGACCTGCTCCCACCAGCAGCACGATCGCACAACTCATTTCTGCGATGACCAGAACGCGGAACGCTCGCGGACGAGCGGTGGCGCCTTTGCCAGTCTTGATCACCGAGTTGAGGTTCAGTCGACGATAAAGCCGTGCCGGTCCGAGTGCGAGCAAAAGGCTCAGTACGAGGGTGACCGCCAAGGCCAGAAGCAGCACCGAGCTGTCGATCCGGAGCCCTGCCGATCGAGGCAGATTGCCGAGATTGGAATCCCGTACCGTCGTGAGGAGGAGGGCAGCGAAGCCAAGACCCAATGTCGTGCCGGTCGTAAGCAGGATCAGGTTCTCCGTGACAAACTGTCGCGTAATGCGGGCGGTACTCGCGCCAAGGCTTAACCTCATGGCGACCTCTGTAGATCGATCGCTCGCCCGGGCAAGCAGGAGGCACAGCAGATTGACTGACGTTATCAGTAAAACCAGCAGAACAGCGCCCATTACGATCTTGAGAGGAGTCTTTACGTTGCCGACGAGTTCGTCTTTCAAGGGCACGGCACTGACTCGCAGATCCGATGGCTGGCCAGGTGCGCGGCGAAGGATGGCGGTGAGCTCTTTTTCGGTTTGCTGTCGGGTAACACCTGGCTGCAATCGGGCGATCACTGACAAAAACTTGTTTTGCCGCCAGTGCATGAATTCAAGCTCAGGAATGTTCTTGGCCCACACGTCTGTTTCGGGATATAGATCCGGCAGGTCAGGCATAACGCCAATGACTGGCATGTTGTCGCCCTGAAGTTTGAGAATTCTTCCGATCACATTTGGATCGCCGCCGAGTTGCTCCTTCCAGAACCGATACGAGATCACGACCTCACCGCCATCCACGTGATACTCAGCAGGTGTGTAGAGCCGCCCCAGGAACGGCCGGATGCCGAGCGTCGGGAAGAAGTCATAGGTAATGGCGGTGCATTTCACGTTGCGTGGGTCGCCTTCACCGGTCAGCGTATAGGTAAAATTCGGGAGCGCGGCTGTGACGCTTTGAAGCGTATGGCTTTGATCGTGAATGTCGTTGAAATCAGGGCCTGACAAGCGACTGCCGGCGTCAGACGAACTCGGTCCGGACTGCTCGCGCACCATAACCAACCGGTCCGGCTGTGAAAAGGGAAGCGGACGAATCAGAACGTTCTTGATGATGGCAAATAGTGCGCTGTTGACGCCTATCCCAAGAGCGAGTGTAAGAATTGCCGTGATGGCGAACGCGGGACTCCGTCCCAGGACACGTATTCCATAACGCAGATCATGGTAAAGTGCCTCGAACCACCCGCCACCGCGTGCATCGAATCCCTGTTCTTCAATTTGCGTTATTCCGCCGAAACTTAAGCGCGCTTGTCGTCGTGCTTCTTCGGGCGATACTCCCGCGGCCATCTTCTCGCGCGTTTGCTGATCGATGTGGAACTGCAGCTCTTCGGCAATCTCCTGGCGCACACGGCCAGGACGCAGCAAGGATACGATTCTGCGGATCCAGAATTTTGGCCTGAGCATGCTGAATCCTCCCTAGGTTGCGCGCAGCACTTTGGCGATGGCGAAGGAGAGGTGCTGCCACTGTGATTCTTCCAGCGAAAGCTGTTTGCGACCGGCTTTCGTTAAGCTATAAAAACGGGCGCGCCGGTTGTTCTCAGAAGCCCCCCATTCGCTTTCAATCCAGCCGCGGTTTTCAATCCGATAAAGCGCCGGATACAGAGTGCCTTCTTCGATCGTGAGCATGTTTTCGGCAAGCTGCTGGATGCGCTGTCCAATGCCGTAACCATGCATCGGGCCCAGGGAAAGCGCCTTGAGGACGAGTAAGTCGAGCGTACCTTGCGGAATGTCAGGTTTCTGCTTTGGCATGGCCCCTCCAGTGCCGATACCACATTGACATACACATCCCTAGAAGGTCAAGGGAAGGAGATCACAAAGGCAATTTTCTCGGACAGAGTTGCAGGAGGGGCGGCCGAATTGAATCGTTCCACTAAAGCGACAAAAGCGGGGCAGAGCGCCCCGCTTGATTCAACCTAAGTTTTTCTTAATCGCCCGCCATCGCAGGCTCGTGAACATCGTACAGCGAGAACCACGAGGTTGCGGCTTTCAGGCTGTCATTCACGTTATTGATGTTCTTCACCCCTTCGGTTTCAAGCCACTTCCGGAACGCGTCGGGGCCTTGTTTGGCATAGACCGGAATGCCCTCTTTCCAGGTGGCGCGGCCGCAGAGCACGCCATTGAACTTGACTCCTGATTCGGCCGCGAGAGCCAGTGATTCATTGAACTCGGCGTTGCTGACGCCTGCAGAGAGATAGATAAAAGGCCTGGTGGCTACGGCAGCGGCTTTTCGGAAAAACTCCATCGCCTCCTGGCGGGAATAAGCCTTCTGTCCGGCGAACGATTTAGACCCTTCAACGTACTTCATGTTGATGGGTACTTCGACCTTCATGACATCCACACCGTAGTTGTCCTTGGTGAATTCAGACATGGAGCCGATGACCATTTCCGGCTTCTTCTTCGCGAATTCGGGGCCCTTCTCATCGACTCCTTCTTCGTACGCCACGAACTCGAGGAAGAACGGGATATCGTTAGCGCGACATTCATCGCCTATGCGCTCCACCCACGCATGCTTCCTATCGTTGATGGCGTGCCCATCCGCGGGCGTGTAATAAAGCAGGACCTTCACGCAGTCCGCGCCTGCCTCCTTAATTCGGCGAACGGACCAGTTATCGAGCAGATCGGGCAGACGGCCCGGGCCGGTTTTGTCGTACCCGGTTTTTTCGTATGCCAGCAGCAGACCTGCATTCTTTGCACGACGACGCGCCGCCGGAAGTCCCCATTCCGGATCAAGGAGGATGGCGCTGGCATGCGGAGTGAGAACTTCAGTGACGATCGACTTGAACTCTTCCATCATCGCGTCAGTGATTTCTCCACCTTTTTCCTTGGCCAGGGCCTTCTGCAGGGAGCCGCGCTGGTCCATGGCAGCGGCAGCAATCACTCCGCGGCTGTTCGATACGTTCTTCATGCCGGCAAGTTTTCCGGGAGTAAGCTTCACGGTTATTCCTCCTGAAATTAAAAGCCCGCGAAGGGCGACTGGGAACTGTGCTGAGCATTGAGCACGAAAGCACCCGCTCAATTTGGATGCTTCCCCACGCCCTGTCTATGACCCTAAATTGTACTAAAGAAGGTTCTTTGGATCGTGCTTGCGCAGGCGAAAACCCGCAGTATAGAATTCGCCGGGGAGCATGAGAGCCACCTCGCAAGGAATCGCAAAAGGGTTTCCGGAACCGAAGCATCGTGCCAATGGCCCGCGTTCAGGACGAGGTCACGGTGGACGAGGCCGTTTCACGGGCAAGCATGCCATCATGTTCCTGCCCGGAGCGCCGGCGCCGGAGACGGGCATTTACGAAGTGATCCACGATCGCGCGCACCGTGAATCGCATGAAGTAGTGATGCATCGAGGTGACCTTTTTCCACCTTGCGATCAGTGCGACAACAGGGTCCGGTTCAGATTGCTACGCACGGCGCCCTATATTTTCGATGACGAGGATTTCATCGAAGAGCTCTAGCCTACTGCCGCAGGGGAAGCCTTTGTAAGACGGTCCTCTGTTTTGCGATCAGAAATTCGATCCCGCTGGCGGCGTAATCCATCATCTTCTTCAGATGATTTTCATCAAACGGATGGCGTTCGGCTGTGGCCTGCACTTCCACGATCTTGCGGCCTGCCGTCATCACGAAATTCAGGTCGACTTCCGCTTGCGAATCTTCTTCGTAACACAAATCCAGGAGTACTTCGCCTTCAAACATGCCTACGCTGACGGCGGCCACGAAGTCGCGAATTGGAGCGGCAGAGAGAGTGCCGGCCTCAACCAGCTTCTCCATGGCGAGCCCCATCGCGACGAAAGCCCCTGTAATCGATGCCGTCCGAGTGCCGCCATCGGCCTGGATAACATCGCAATCAAGGGTAATTGTCCGTTCCCCGAGATGACTCAAATCGACCGCGGCACGCAAAGCGCGGCCAATCAGCCGCTGGATCTCGTGAGTGCGTCCGCTTTGCCGTCCCCGGCTTGCCTCACGCGCTGTGCGGGTCAGGGTGGACCGGGGCAGCATGCTGTATTCCGCGGTGATCCAGCCGCGCCCCTGACCCTTCATGAAGGCGGGCACGCTTTCCTCCACCGAGGCGGTACAGATCACGCGCGTGTTGCCGATCTCAATGAGAGCGGAACCCTCTGCTGTGCGGATGAAATCGGGGACGATGTTGACCGGGCGCATCTGGTCCGGAGCGCGATTGTCGGAGCGAAAGATCTTTTCTTTACTTTTCAATGTCCACCAATTCGATGCTGCTGATGGGATGGCCCAGAAACTTCTCTCCAATCCTACTGAACTTTTCCGTGGAATCGGTGGCAAAACAGCGCAAGCTGCCGAAACCAGACGCCGGTTGAAGCGGGAGAACGTCAACAACCTTGGCGGCAGTTGCCTCCGCAGAATCCACGATCGTGACATGCTGGGGCACCACTCGTCGCAGCAGAGGCCGGATCAGCGGATAGTGGGTGCACCCGAGCAGAAGGACGTCAGCTTCGGTGGCGCGGTCGCGAAAGATCTGGTCGATATAGATGTGCGCCACCTGCTCTGTCACGGGGTGCTGGACCCATCCTTCCTCGATCAGCGGTACGAATAAGGGACACGCCTTTTCGGTCGCGTCAACACCAAGCTGCTGTAAAGCGCGCAGGTACGCATGGCTTGCGACCGTTGCTTCTGTGGCCACAACTGCTGCTTTGCGGTTTTTAGAGATCTCTGATGCCTTCTGAGCCCCTGGTTCCACAACGCCGACCACCGGAACCTTCACTGAGCTTTTGATCTCATCAAAAGCAAGCGCCGTGGCAGTATTGCAGGCGATGACCAAAAGATCGATCTGGAGAGCCTCCAGGTATTGAGCGCTGGCAAGGGCGTACTTGGCAACGGTGCGCACCGATTTGGCGCCATAAGGCAGATGGGCTGTGTCTCCGAAGTAGAGATAGTCGGCTGAGGGCAGCACCGTGCGCAGTTCACGCAGAACCGTAAGCCCGCCGAAGCCAGAATCGAACACGCCGATGACTACTGCCACTTATTCCAGCTCCCGAGCGAATTTGTGGACTTCAGAAGCCGAGTAATATGTCATCAGGTCCGCATGGCCGCTCAGGGTTTCTCGTTCTCTGCCTTCCACCAGGAATTTGACCCTGTTCACACCTTGCAGATTCGCTGTCAGCGTTTCAATGAGCGAAGTGATTGTCATTTGCTCCAATAACACGCCGGACGGGTGAGCGTCTGCGAATGCCGCACTTGTGTCGACCAGAAGTGTATCTTGTCCTAACAAATACACCTCGCGAATATCAGCCGTTGAGGCGAGTGGGTGCGGCGAAGGAGACTGGACGTATTGGCTCAAGACTACCCGCAAAATCGCCTTCGCTCGGGGAGCACGTTCGGTGGGCAGGAAAGCATCAGCGTCACGCCAGCGTAGCGTCTGGTCGTCGTCATAAGCCACGAGGATGCGAATCTTCTCCCACCGCCCCTGTGCCTGTGGTGAAGTGATCGTTTCAGCCGTTTCAGCCTGTGTCTTGGCTTCCTCTGAATGGCGAACATGCAGGATATACGTTCCCAGCAAAAGCACGGTTGCCAGGAGGAAAGCGAGGGTAATCTGTACGCTGCGCGGGATCACGGCTGACCTCCCGTAGCATGCCCCTGATTGATTGCGATTGCCACGGCCGTGGCAATCGGGTTATCGAATTTCTCTGTGAGGAGAGTAGCCGCAGAGTGTGAGGGTACAGCCAATTCGATTGCGATCGCCGGCGCAGTGATGTGAATCAAGGGACGCAATGCCGCAGAGAGTCCCACGACACGGATGTTCTTGCGTTGCAGCTCACGTGAAACGCTCCGGGCAACTGCTGTGCTGCGTTCGAGGACAGGGAACTGCGCAGAGTTCCAATTCACGAACAATCCTGGGGGCGAAGATGGCTTTGATAGGTAAGGCGAGTACACTCGAATACTGCTTGGGCCTGCAGCGGCGTGAATGCTCACGTAAAGGAACGGCCGTTGCTCGTTAGCAATCTCGGCACGTTTGTCCAGGCTAACCGGCACGTCGGAGTCCCGTATGAGCCGGCATGCGATGCCACGCTCCGCAAGCTCCTTGCGCAGCTCACGCGCAAATGCGAGCGTCACCTGCTTTTCCGTAACACCTGACCCAAGCACGGAACCCTTATCGGAGCCTCCATGGCCGGGGTCAATCATGACAAAGTACTCCTGTTTTCGGGCTGATATCTCGGGAATAGCTTTAGAGGATGGAGATAGTCCTCGATTTGTTGTCGCAGCCGGTGAAGCAGAAGCTTTTGCTGGCGATGGCGTCTGTGCTGCTTGTGAGCGAGCGGAATCGCTAACGCAACAGAGCAGTGCGGTGGCGGCCAGTGCGCCGAGGTGTTTACTCCAGCGCATAGATTGTGATGCCGCTCAAGAGCTTTGGGTAGAAATCGGTTGACTTTTGGGGAAGCACCTGGCCTGCGAAAGCGAGATCGCTTACCTGCGCGATTTTCACCGGGTTCATCAGGAATGCTACGTTTGCGCCCTGGCGTACCCACGAAATAGCTTCAAATGCGTCACGCTCGTATTTCACATGTTCCTGATTGCGTATGGCTTCCTCAGATATTCCCAGAATCCGTTCCAGCACCAGCTTGTGGAGCTGGATGACGTCGAGCTCGCGCTGCCGTTCGGACACACCTGAAAGAGCCTCCTCTATCTCCCGCTTCTTTGCCTTGAGAAGATAAGGTCCCTGTCGTGTGACGGCAACGAACGCGGTTCCGGACTCGCCGGCCTCACCCAGCAGTGTGGTCGCACTTCGGCTTTCGCTGCGCAAGTCAATTCGATCAATGTCAAAGAAGCGCCTGGCGCCTTCGAGCATGTGTTCGCGATCGAACGATGGCAGCCCATGGACAATGCGATGGGTCGGCAGGATTACCAGTCCGCGGCTCTCCGTTGGGATAAGCGTCATCATCACGAACTCATAGGCCGCCTGCGGATCGACTCGTTGGCTTTCGGCGCGACGTTCATTTCGGTATGCGAGCGCCGTTTCATAACGATGATGTCCATCGGCAATCAACAGCTGTTTGTCGCGAAGTTGTGCCTGAATATCTGCAATAAGAGATGGAGCGGTCACCCGCCACACGCGGTGCAGGACTTCGTATTCGTCGAGCAGGGAAAGATCAGGATCATCTTCGCTGCGCTTTGTCATTGATTTTTCTACCTGGCCGGCGGGATCGCTATAAAGCATGAAGATTTGGCCGAAGTGTGCTTTGGTAGCTCGCAAGAGGTTCAGCCGATCTTCCCGCGGTTTGGAGAGAGTCTGTTCATGCCGGAAAACCACTCCATCCGCGTAGTCATGAATGCGCCCGAGTGCGATCAGCCCCCGGCGTTCAGCCAGGTCTCGTGTACCGGGCACGGTAAAAGTCTGGGCATAGAAGTAAAACCCGGGTTCCGGGTCGGGCTTCAGGATTCCGCTGGAGCGCCAATCATGGAGGTATTCGCCTGCGCGTGTATATACATTGAAGTTCCGGTTATCAGTTTCGCCGGGCTTTCCAAGTATGATCCTGACGAGGTTGTGCGGGCTCAATTCGTAGTAGCGTGCCTGCATTTCAGGCGTGATCTTGTCGTAGGGCTGGGTGACCACATCCTCCAGTTTTACCAGCTGTGGATCGTACCGAAGTGCTTTAAAGGGAATGATTTCTGGCATGTCAGAACCGGAATAAGCATTCTACCAAGCTGACGAGATAACCTGCCGAAACCGGATGGGCATCTTACGAAACATTCTAAAATGGCTGCGGCCATGGCCGAGGGTGGCAAAAACGTCCTGTGTTCAGTAACTCAGGGGTGTGATAACATCGGCTGAAAAGCAAGAGGTTCAATATGACCCGCTTAAATACGTGCGGGTATGGTAAGTCCCGTTCCCCCGTGATGACCCAAGAGCCAGCTTTTTGCCGAAAGCCGCTTGCTCGCTGCACCTTGGCGCTCCTACTCGTTCTGAGCTGGGTGAGCCTGAGTAGCGCACAGGACGAGAACGTCCATATTCAGCCCCGGCCAGGGAATGATCCCGCCACTAAGGCACCGGATCTGACCAAACTTCCAGATCCTAAGACTGACGTGAAAGCGGAAGGCGTGGACACCGATCCGGGCCTCAAACCTAACCATGGGAAGCCCTTACAGGTGGATGTTGATCTGGTTCTGGTCAATGTGACGGTAACCGATGACTGGAACCGCATCGTGACCGGTCTGGACAAAGAGAACTTCACGGTGATGGAGGGCAATGAGCCGCAGCAGGTTCGACACTTCTCCAGCGAAGATGCGCCGATTTCGCTGGGCGTGATTTTTGACATGAGCGGCAGCATGAGTGACAAGATCGAAAAGGCCCGTGCCGCCGTGATCGAGTTCTTCCGGACGGCCAATCCCGCCGATGAATTTTTCATGATCACGTTCAATGATCGTCCTCAATTGCGTGCAGATTTCACCAAGTCCGTGGAAGATGTCCAGGGGAAACTGGTGTATACGGTCCCCCAGGGAAGCACCGCTCTTCTTGACGCAATTTATATGGGAATCAACAAAATGAAGGATGCCCATAATGCGAAGAAAGCCTTGTTGATCATCTCTGATGGTGGCGACAATCACAGCCGCTACACCGAGCACGAGATCAAATCACTGGTTCGCGAGGCAGACGTTCAGATTTATGCCATAGGGATCTTTACCGCCGGCGCCACTCAGCCTGAGGAGATCGCCGGTCCTGCCCTTCTGAGCGACGTGGCAACCACAACCGGCGGCCGGATGTTTACCCTGACCAACCCCAATGAACTGGCAGACGTGGCTACAAAGATTGGAATAGAGCTGCGCAACCAATATGTGCTCGGCTACCGTCCAACGAACAGGACCAGAGATGGACGTTGGCGAAAAATCAAGGTCAAGCTGACGCCCCCGAAGGGTCTACCGCATCTGAATGTCTACTCCAGAACGGGATATTATGCACCTTCGCAATAAAGTGGTTGTCGGGCTCGCGATCACCGCCGCTATGTCGGTCGGCCTGATCGCCAGAGCTCAGTCCCAGGCTCCACAGGTCCAGCAGAAGATTCAGGCCACGCCCCTGCCTAGTGATGTTGATCCGAGCGATCCCGCTGTCCCGGCCTGGGCTCGTCCGGCGACACCGCCGAAGTCGGCCAGCAATGCGTCCGACACGACCACCAGCGCGGGAAACGTCCGCTCCGGGAAAGCCGCCGTTCCAGATCTTGCTCCAGCTACCACCGATACTGTGGACAAGGTGACCACGGATGAGAAGGGTGGATTCAGGTTTGTAAAGAAGGTGGACGAGGTCACTCTTACAGCGAGCGTGCTTGATCAACGCAAGCACCTCGTCACCGACCTGGGTAAGGCAAACTTTACAGTTTATGAAGACGGCCAGCCGCAAGAGATTAAGTTGGTGCGGCCCGAAGATATTCCGGTTTCAATCGGCATCCTCGTGGACAACTCAGGATCCATGCGCACCAAGCGCAATGCAGTCTCAAAAGCCGTAGTCAATCTGGTGCAGGCGAGTAATCCTGATGACGAGGTCTTTGTTGTCAATTTCAATGACGAGCCATACCTCGACCAGGACTTCACCAACAAAGTAGCCCTCATGAAAGAAGCGCTGGATCGCTCAGATACCCGCGGGGGCACAGCTCTTTATGACGCTGTCATCGCCGCCGCAGATCATCTTGCCAAGGGTGCTAAGCGCGAAAAGAAAGTACTGTTGGTTGTGACCGATGGCGAGGACAACGAGAGCCGCCGGAACCTGGAAGACGCCATTCGTTCCGTTCAGAACGAGAATGGCCCCACGATCTACACCATAGGGATTCTGGATGAGGGTAAACAGCGCCGCATACGCCGAGCGCTTGAGGGGATGTCTTTGCAGACCGGCGGCGTTGCGTTCTTCCCAAAGAACCTTGACGAAGTAGACGAAATCAGCCGCGAGGTCGCACACGACATCCGTAACCAGTACCGCATCACTTACAAACCCAGCAATCCGGGGCCGAAGGGCGTTTATCACCAGGTGCGGGTTGAGGCACATGCGCCGGGTTACAAGGAACTCCAGGTACGAACCCGAACCGGCTATTACGCAGAAGAGCAGAAGTCGAACACAGCAAACAGATAACCAGGCAAACCGACTCTCACGGAAGGCATTCAGTTTCAGCATGTCCGCAGGATCCAGGCCTGATCTGAGTCAGTAACCATTCAGATACTCGGCACAAAACCAGTCGTACAAAGGCTCTGGTACTGTCTATATTCGATAACCTATGTACGTCGCCCCCCGCAAGAACGCAGCGGTTACGCAGCGCCGGCCTGACCGGCTCATGGCTGAGCTCGACAAATTCGAACAGCGATTGCAACAGTGGCTGGCGATCTCTGAGGATAACGCTTGCTGGTTTCGGCGCGATCCCTTCACAGCAATGCGCGCGGCCGGGTTAGATATGGACGACGAGCTTATGTGTGAACTCGAACGGATCATGAGCGGAATCGGAAAGAAGTTGAAATAGCAGCTGTGCGTTATCGTTCTACGCAAGCCGCCCGAATGAGGTATTAATCCTCGCCAATATCAGTGCTTTTTCACCTGGTACTCTGAAAACGCGAGTTCCATATGAGTGGGAGCTCCGTCGAGCGTGCCATCGGCGATCAAAGACGCGGGGAGCTGCATCCCGTCCGCTGGCGCGTAATTGATTTTCACCTCGAGATGAACCACGCCCTTAGACGCTTTGGGTGTGTACTCAGCCGTGTAGCCGTTCAGCATGAATCCATTTGCGGTCTTGGAAAGCTGCGGCCTCACGATGCTGGTGAACTCCGGTGAGTCTACTGTAATCTCGCGGATCTCCAGATCCTTGCCCATCATCGTGACCACGTCTGACGATCCTTCTTTATAGGAGAGTCGGTACCGGTTACCCAAATCTTCAAGGTTGTAGTTGCTTTCCACGGCCGGGAATGGCGAGTCCAGCATGAACAGAGACCAGGTCGCAAAGAAGCCTGACGTCGCCTGATTGATCCCGCTGTATATATCTTCAAAACCTTTACGTACCTGCTCGTTACGTGGCTCGTTGTCGGTACGATGTTTGACTGTGACTTTGCCTTTCTGGTCGAGCAGCATACTAAAGTGCAGGCCATTCAGGAGGTTCAAAGCCGCTGCCGTTTGCTGAGCATCGGTCACACCTTGATTTTTGAGGACGTCTTCCCAATTGGGCTGGACAGTTGACTGGAATTCGTCCAGGCCAAGCATACGCAGGCGGTAATAAGACTCGTGGCCTCTTTGAATTACTTTCCTTGAGGTGTCATTCGCGGCATCGGCTGGCGCTTTCGATGTCTGTCCGGTAGCGACGGTACACAAAATAGAGGCAATGATCAGGACCATCCCGAGCCCGGTCCGCTGGATTCGCATGATTCCCCCAAAAGCCTTGCTGGCCTTGATCCATTATGTCCGCCTATGCCCCCGCCCAGCCGGAAAAAGGAAGAAAGAAAAGTTACCGAGGTTTACAATCTCCCAGGACGACGCTGGTGCAAGGAGCGCCTCAATGGATGCGATGGAATCAATCAGGCGGCATGTGATTGCGCTACTCACGAAGGCGGAGGCGCACATGGATGTACGCAGCGCACTGGAAGATTTCCCACAGGAGTTACGCGGGCGCAAGCCTCACGGCGCGCCGCATACGCCCTGGCAGCTACTGGAGCACATGAGAATTGCCCAATGGGACATCCTGCATTTCAGCCTCGAGTCGAAACATGTATCGCCGGAATTCCCGCAAGGATACTGGCCCGCAGGCGAGGCGCCGCCTAATCCAGCATCCTGGGACAAGAGTGTCGAGCATTTCTTCAGTGACCTGGATGAGGTAGTGGGGATGGTTCGGGACCCGAAGATCGACCTGACTTCAAAAATCCCCCACGGCGAAGGCCAGACATATCTGCGCGAAGCGCTTCTTGTGTCAGATCACAATGCCTATCACCTGGGACAACTCGTGACGGTGAGAAGGATTCTGGAAGGCAAGTGACCGAAAAGAAAAAGGGGCCGCAGTCTTCCGGGGATCTGCGGCTCCCTCTTTAGCAGTCGACGGATGAGCCTGCTGACCTATAGAGTAATTTGACGTGAAAAAGGTTTCACCAATATTTACGGTCCGTGGAACCTATTGCACCATCGGACGAGGCGACAGCGCGATATTGGACGTTTGCATAGCGAGCTGTGCGTTTTAACAAAACGCAACGCATGCGCGTGAACGCCTGAAGATCGAAAGCAAGCCCAGCATACACAGCCGCGAACGGAACAATTCAGCCTATACTTCCAAACAATAATCATCAGGAACAATCCCATTTCTGGCCGGCCGTGGGTTTTAGAGGTAGCTCAGCCACTTGTTTCTGCTGCGCGCCTTCAAGTCCGCGTACCAGCGGCATGGGAAGTACAGCAGCACAATTGCAAATCCCCAGACGACATACAGCAAAGCGAGAGGCCACGTGTACCCAGGTGGTGGAGGCGGCGGAGACATGGGATGGTTCATAAAGAGCCACCATGTCGCGGAAGGCGTCCGGATGAGAGACACGCAGAGTGCCAGTCCATGAATAAGCGGAATGTGCAGCAGGTAGTAGAAGAGCGGTACACGTCCAAATGTTCGGAGCCAGCCAGTAATGAAACGGGGCAAATGCTCGGTCAGCGGCACGAACAGGAGCAGAGGGCCCAGCGTCATCAGAAGAAATGACAATGAAGCCGGATACTTTGCAGTGTTGAGCATACGTAGAACGGGATTCATACCAGGGTGTGAAGCTCGCGGAGGAGCAGGCGTTGTGTTTGGGCTCGGAGCCGGCGAACTGGACGGCGATTGTGCCGGTTTCGCTGAAGTCGCAGGAGCACTCTGGGTTGAAGTTGAACTCGGCGCCCGTTGGCGCAAAGCAGTGGCGACCCGCCTGGGCGCATGGTTCCATGGCCGCGGGTCGCCATAAAGATCGAAGCCACGCAAGATGAGGAACAGGACAACAGCAGTACCGCCCAGGCCAACACAGTAACGACGTCGTGCGGCTTCGGGCAATTCCATCACGCGTCCAAACGCGTATCCGCACGCCATGACGCCGATCCAGGGAATGATGGAATACAACACTTGCAACTCAGGGCCATTCTGCCCCAATGGAATAGGGCCTCCAAAATACAGGATCTGCGCCACCCAGGCCCAGCTGCTCTCAGAGAGTTTTGGTCCGATCAGCGGCATGTAGTAATCCAACACGTTGTGCAGGCAAATCACAGAGATGCCGAACGCGAGTATCGCTCGCACGGGAAACCACAGCAGCCCGGCCATCAGAACCATGCACCAGCCGAGCATCCATATGACTCCCGCGAGAAGGTAATGGCGGAAATCGAAGTTGAACGTCCACGCAATGCGAATAATGGTGAGCTCCAAGAGCAACAGAAATGCTCCGCGGGTGGCCAGGAATTTTGCCAGTTTGGAGCGATCTCCAATTTTGCACCCATAAAGGTAAGCTCCAGTTCCGGCAAAGAAAGCGAATCCGGGAGCTACGAAATGAGTTACCCATCGGGTGAAGAAGATAGCGGGCGCTGGTCCGCCAGCCGGCACACCTGAGTAAACGCGGACGTGATCAATGGCCATAAGCACCATCACCAGCCCTCGCGCAATATCGAGGGAAGAGATACGCGAACGAGAAGGGACTTCGTCCTGGGGGCGACCAGATGGGGAGACGAGCCTGGGGCGAAAAAGCGTTCCGGTTGAAGAGCTGCTCATGAACGGCCTCCAGTTGTGCTTGAATCGTCTGAATGCCTCAGTGAAACTTATCGCATTGGCTGGGGTTAGTCAGTTTACGCCTGTGTTGGACTCGTGAGGCACTGAAAAGTCATCGGGGACGATGCGCCCCTCGGCCAGGTTCCTGTATCATCACTGCCGGAAGGTTTGTCCAATGACGGCCAGTTCAAATTCTGTTGATCGCTTGCCACGGCCGCGATTCAATTACATCGAAATCCCTGCTTCGGACGTTCGCCAATCTGCTTCTTTTTATGAAAACGTCTTTCGCTGGAAAATCAATGACGCCAAAAGCCACCGTCCAGGATTCAGTGACGCCACAGGGAACATCGGAGGAGCCTGGGTGACGGGTCGGCCTGCGTCACGAGAGGCAGGCATTCTTCTTTACGTTTGGGTTGATTCGATTGAAGCCACCCTGGCCGGGGTCAAATCGAACGGAGGAGAAGTCGCAATGCCTTCACAACCAGGCCATCCCGGCGCGAACTTTCATATTGCGACGTTTCGAGATCCAGCTGGAAACCTGCTTGGGCTTTACCAGGAGCTGTGATTCCCGATTTGCAGGTGGCTGGAATTCCTACTTCAGCTTGTTGAACTCTGGATTGTCGTAGGGATCGCGCGAGTGGTCCTGCCCAAATAGCATTTGAATATTGGTTTTCTCGAGCAAGTCGTGGCGCATGCTCCGTCGCATCAAGCGGCGATAGCGCAGGTAAATCCCGAAGGCTAGGATGGCGATTCCAAACAGAATCCGTAACCCTATTACGAGCGCGTTCGTCCAGAATGGCTTGTTCATCTCTAAAGATGCGGCAAAATGCCGCGCGATTTCAATCCGCAGTGTAACCCTGTTTTGCGCGAATTCGGTAACCACCTGATTTTTTTACCGCAACCTCAATCTTGCGCCAGCCGGGAGCGCTTGTAGTTTGCGGGGGTTTGTAGCTGATCAAGTAGAGGTGCTGCAGGTCGCGCGAGATCTCCTGGAAGATCTCTTCAATATCGGAGCCTTTACGGGCTTCGTACGCCATTGCGCCCGTATTTTCGCTCAACTGCTTAAGCAGTTTCTTCAGTTGGGGCGTTTGTAGCGCGTCGCCCTCGGCAATGGTATACAGCGGAATCCCAAGCTTTTGTACCCTTGCAACTGCTGCTGTGGAGTTCAGCATGCTCGCATTGTCATCTCCATCGGTAAATACCACCATGGCTTTCTTGCCTGGCTGCGCCGAGATGTCCTGTGCTACTTCTGAGATGGAATCGAACAGGGCAGTCTGGCCCTGGGCACGAAGTCGGAGCACGGCGCGTTTAGCGGAGGCTTTGTCGGTAGTGAGCTCCTGGTGCTGCGTCACCTGGCTGTCAAAGGTGTAAATCGCTACAGAATCTCTTGGTCCCAAAGAGTCAATCAATTTGATGACAGCGTTCTTTACTCTGGGCAATGCCTCCGTCATGCTCCCGGTCGTATCCAGAAGAACGACGCAGGAAAGCCTCTCTACATTCGTTTCGAAGATGGCCACTTCCTGCGGCTTTCCGTCCTCCAGAACCTCGAAGTCATCTTTGGAGAGCCCATCCACATACCGGCCGCCGCTGTCATAGATTGTGGCGTACACCTCCACCAAACGGGTACGGACACGCAATACCTGCTGCGACGATGATTGAGCGATAAGGACACTCGCGAAGCAGGCCAACAGAGCGAGACAAATCGAGGTTACTGACGGGATGCGGGCGCTCATTGCTGGAGGGCCTTTCTGATATCAGTGGTTGAAACAGTAGCATAAGCTGCGACGAAGGCGCGCCAGTCACGGAAGTCGGTACTCTGTGCGGAACGGAAGGCCTTGGCGGCGAGCGGCTCAGCAACTCGCGAAATCTCGAGCGCGTCGTCTCCGGCAAGATCGGCTTGAAAGGCGAGGAAAATCTTGAACTCCGCCCAGCGTTCGGCGCTCTCTACAGGGAAGAAACGGTGTTCGAATTCTTCGTACGGCGCCATCGGCGCCCAATGGGGGTGCGTGCATCCCAGCGAACGGTAGGCAAGTGCTCCCAGCACCTGCAAGTGGCTCGGGATTTTAGCAGCGTTCATTGACTGGAGCATCCGCACTGTAGGTGAATCCCATTCCGAGGTGGGGAACGCTTGGTCATAAAGAGTGCCCAGCGCAAGCAGATCAGAAACCGTGACAGCTTCCCAGGCCTTTTTCCAGTCTCTAGTGGAAATTGCAATCACGAGATCGGCTCTTCGTGAGAGCGATAGCAATCCTGCGGTCGAGTCGCGCAGCTTGTCCAGCACGTCTGGTTTCAGGGCTGCTTGCACGATCCATTCGCGGCCTATCGCCACGCGCAAGCCAAGCATCCGGAAATCGGCTTCGGTAATCAGCTCCCATGGTGTTGCCCTGATGGCTGCAATCTGCGCTGCAATGGCCATTCGTCCAGACTCGCCACCGGCTTTCCATGAACTTCCAGCGGCTATCCCCGCCGCGAGCGCGAACTCCCCGAACCCTCCCGAGAAGTAACTTCCTGCGCCTTCGCTGGTTACATGAAATTCCGAGTTCAGGTTTGCGGCAGAATGCTCTTCCATGCCATATTGCGAAAAGTGGTGCTTGCGCAGCAGCAGGGGGTCTTCCGAAATAAGCAGGTCAGAAGACCGCATAAAGTACGCATAAATGATCCCGGCTAGCGCGAGTACGACCTGCGGCTCAAGCTCATGCGCAACTTCGTTCCGAAGATGCGCTACTTCGCTGCTCTTCTTCTTTGAGCTTGCGGAAGCTTCATTTGAGAGCTGTGTGCATAAGCGGACAAGTCCAGCAGGGCTGTACCGCTGGATCGCTTCCTTTTCCTTCCCACCGATTCTGGTCTTGGCCGGAATCTCCACGCTGGGCAATGATGATGCAGCTTTAAGCAGCGCTGCGCCATTAATCCCATCCGACGCCTGTGCCGCTCCTGAAATTGTAAGAAGCGAGTTCAAAAGCGGGACCTTCTGTGCTTCAAGCACGCGCTGGAATTCCTGCTGTCTTCCGGGTGCGCTCCCTCCGAGGCACGCGTTTATCTGCTCGTCACTTGTTTCATTGCCGTTGCTGCCATGGCAGAAGGCGAGCATACGCTGGACTGCATCAAGTGATGCAAATGCATAGCCGCCGGGCCCAGCTGCGGCGAAACGTTGAAGGGTGGCACGGAAGAGCGTGGCTGCGTCTTCGGGAGAGATTTTCTGGCGTTGCTCCAGTAAACAGAGCAATTCGATGACCGCGTGTAATTGGCCGAGTCTCAGGTTTGCGTCGAGGAGAGCCTGTGAGCGAAATTGTTCCAAGACGCTGAAGAACTGCCGGAGGTCTGCGGCCGTGACCGCAGTAAGGTCAGTGAAATACGGGTATGCAGGAGATTCATCACTGAAGTGCTGTGCCAGTAACAGAGCAGACTCTTCATCCATAGGGCCGCTCCGATGGGCGTCAATCCTGGCGACCGCCAAAAAATTGTCGAGCTCATTGTGCCGGTTCCCGCTTTCCTTGTAGCGGGCCTGCGCCAGCCGGAGCAGGATAGCGTCTTCCACGTCTGTACCTACCCAGCGACTAGAGGCTTTGGCAAGCTTATCCATTTTGGTTTCCGCTGGCGTGCTGCCTTTGGCTACCATCCAGACCGCCGGACTGCCCGGAAATCTCACATGCCCCTCAGCGGTGAGAGGTACGGCTCGCAGGAAGTCCTGGAATGAAGAATCACGCATCAAGGTGATGGAGCCGGGCTGGCGATCCTTGAAGGCTACAAAGAGCCGGTAGAACTGTTCCGTACGTGACGGAGTGGCCGTGAAGAATATCTGGTGGGCACGATCAAGATGGGAAACGGCATAAAAGAACGCCAGAAGCTTGCCATCATCGCGGTCCAGCAACGCCCGAAAAAACCTTCCGGGCTGCCTGGGACTCACGCCGACAATCCGCTCCCAGATCACGAGCCCATTGACGCCACCGGGACAGACTGCGGTTCCTTGATGGATTGCAAACGCCGGAGCAAACACATAGAACAACTCAGCATACTGATCAGCCAGCGTTTTCAAATCGACTGCGCCAAGCAGCTGAGCAATGGTTTCCCGATCAAGATAGCTCATGCCCAGGTAAAGGCGCGCAAGTTTAGGGGAGCGAATCAGCGCGGTGATAAAGCCACTGTTCTGATTCTCATGAGCATAGAATGCGTCCCGCCACATTCTTTCATTGGGGTAAATCACGGCTTGCTCGTACGGGATTTCGAGGTCGTACGACTTGCCCGCCTGAAGCGCCTCCTGGATTCCAACCTGATCGATTGCGAGCGCAGCCAATGTTTCCTGTTTCCTGGCCTGCGATTTACCTTCCCCGAAATTCAGTTCAACGCTTTTCTTGTCGTAACGAATCTTGCTTCCCAGCAACGCGAGCACCGCTTCCGTGCGTTTTCTGGCATCCTTGTCGTTCAATGACAGGGTAACGTGAATGCCACTTGCGGCGCGCGTGCCCAATTGTTCCAGTGAAGAGACCCGCTCAAGGTACTGGGAGATACCTTCGAGATACTCCTTTCCCGCTTTCGCATCGGTTGATGTCCCTGAGTGGTCGATAAGCGCGCGCGAAAACTCCACAAAAAACTTTTCTGGAGAGGCGCGCTCGTTGGAATGGGCGGCAAATCCGAGAGCTGCCAGACCGCCTGGAATAGAAGTGCTGTCGCCTGCGGAGTTGTGCCTGCCCAAGAGTGAGCGGGCGTCCGGATGTCCTGCGCTTTCGAGCATCGCCGCCAACGCGTCTGCGTTCTTGAAATCGGCATCGCGGATGGCTGTCTTCAATCCGAGTTCCAATTCGGCGACTCGCTTCTCTGGAGAGGTTTCGGCTTCGGCCAGTTTCCGGTAGATGGGAGCAGCCGACCCAACGAAAGTCTCCGAGACATTGGCCAGTTTCTGCAGCAAGGTAAGATCTGGCGTAGCTTCAACACCCTGCTCAAGAACGCGCCTCGCGGCAAAGAGATGTCCTTGCTTCTGCAGCGCTTCCGATTTTGACAGATAAAGCTCGGCGGCAGTGGGCAGTACTGCCAGTCCCTTGTCTGCGGCCTTTTCCGCTGCTGCGAACTGGTTGGACTCCAGCAACAGGCGCGTAATGCGCTCATATGCCCGCTGCGAATTGGGCGTGAGTTCCACGACGCTACGCCATACCTGCAGTGCTTCCGCATTGAGCGCAAGTTGTTCCAGGGTGGATGCAAAATCCGTTCGAACGGCTGCATCGTTCGGCAATTGCGCGATCGTGGATGCTGCTAGCTGGCGGCTTCTCTCTGGCTGCTTCGTCTTGATGTAAAGGTTAAGCAGACTTCGAATAACATCCAGCGGCATCCCACCCATGGTTAGGCCGCGTTCGTAGGAAGCGATTGCAGCTTCGTTCTTGCTCAATCTTTCTTCCGCTTGCGCTTTAAGAAACCAAATATCCTGCCGTCCGGGCGCACCAGTGAGAAGCTCATCGAAGAATGGCAGCGCTCCTCCGTCGTCCTTACGTGCGACTCTCAATCTGCCGAGGTCTTCAATGATCTGCGGAGTGCGCGTTCCTGTCTCAAGAGCTCGGTCTAACGCTGCTTCCGCGCGGTCTAAGTCGGCAGCGAGTAGGTAGGCGTGGCCAGCAGTGGCCTGAGCCGCACCGTCCAGCGGTTTTACCTCAAGAAGATAACCATGATATTTTGCTGCTTCGCTGTGGTCTCCTGTTTTCTCAAACAGCGCCGCCGCCACGGAGAGCGCATCTGCATCTCTGGAGTTTATTCCCAGTGCAATTCTCAGATTCTCCTGAACCTGCTTAACCTCGTCGGGAGACAACGTGGGACTTTGCATCAGCGCAGCTGCCTGGGCGACGTTGGTGCGCATCTGTCGATAGAGAGCCAGGCTTGGTGTCATCGCCTGAGAACCAGAAGAGAGTTCCGGTATCTCGAGCAAGGGAGCCCCGCTCTGGTCTTTGATGATCGTGCTCGACCGCACGAACCCTGACGCGGGTGGCTGTACAGTCCAATCCGCCTGCACGTAGCTGTTGCTTATATCGAAGACGGGAGTGAGCCCTTTGCTGCCGAGGGAAAGCAGGTCGCCGGACGTGGCCTGAAGTAGTGCTGTCCACGGAGCGGAGAGTGGAGCCGCGGTCAGGCAGCTTACACGAACATGTTGCGAGGCGAATTCTCGCGCTAGAAGCGCAGAAGCGTAGTCTGTCGTCAGCGGATCGAGAGCGGGCAGGTTGCCCGTGAGCACCGCAGTGGACCAGTCAGATCCGAGCTGACCAACATTGTCAAACAGCGCTTCTGCGATGCTCTCTCCAGTAATCGGGGTTTCCGGCGCTGCTGGCAGTCGAATCTCGTCCAGAGCAGCCTTGAAGCGCACTCGTGTGGGGAAGGGACCCGCCACAAGAATATGGCCACCCTGAAGCATGGCCAGCCGCGTCCTCGCTCCGCGGGCTACCGTATACGCCGAGAGAAGATCCTGCTTGATGATGGGAATCTGCTGGGATGAGATCGTATCCATCAACAAGACAAACGTGACTGCTGGTGAGGGATGCACATCCGTTGTGACGACAGGAAAGGTCCCCGACCAGGTTGTGACATTCGCGGGCCGTCGGCTGGAGGTCGGAGGTGTATTGGCGGCCGGTGAACGAAGCAGAGCAGACGAGCCCTCGCCTGTGCCGCAGCACGCAAGACAACAACAGACAAGCAAGAGAAACCGTTCGCGCAAGCTACTCCTTACTCCTGCCGGCGCCAGCCGTTTGCGTGCGAATCATTAAGCGGGCCCGGGAGCATTGACGGACTGCCAATGAAGCTAAAGCACTACCTGGGTGCGAGACATGCTACTACAACTCTGGAAGGAGCAGAAGAATGATTGCTTAGTTTTACTGGCCGTCGATCAGGAAAATGTCTTCTGGCCTACAGGGAAAAGGGAGACGAACAGTTACCGTGGGATCTGGAGGCTCCAGTCACCCGTAATTTAAAAATCATCCGTGCGCAAACTTTGAGAATCAAACATCAGTCAATTTTACGTCGAGGTACTCGCGTGCAACTCAAGCCCTTTCTGCTCGATGCCTGGCTCGACCAATACGAACACCACATAGAATTCAACCTGGCTGCGAGCACCGGACCGGCCTGGACCGTAAACGACATCCTTGCTCTCGCAGGCGATGAAATGCGTCGCCACTTTCTGAACCACAAGCTGGTGTACAGCCGGCCTGCTGGAGCCGACAGCCTGCGCGAAGCGATCGCCGAAATGCAGGATGTCCCTGTGGATGCCGTCCAAATTGTGACCGGCGCTTCCGAGGCGCTCGTGGCGCTGATGTGGCTGGCCGCCGAGCCTGGTGCGAACGTAATCATCCCACTCCCTGGCTTCACTACCTTCTCGGCGCTGCCGGAGTCGCTGGGTTTGGAAACGCGCTTCTATCGGGTGCGCCGCGAGAACGGCTTCCGCATCGACCCGGACGAGATCAAGCGGCTCGTTAACTCGAAGACCAAGCTTATCCTGGTCAACAGCCCGCATAACCCCACGGGCGCCACCATCGGCGATGAGGAAATGGAAGCCCTGCACGACTTCGCCGTCGAGCGTGGAGTCCAACTCGTGAGTGATGAGGTCTACCATCCCATCTACCACGGAAGGAAAACGAAATCCGCTGCGCGCCTGCCGCACGCAACCGTGATCTCTGATCTCTCAAAGGCATTTTCTATTGCCGGTGTTCGTACGGGATGGATGATCGACCATGACGCCAAGCGCCGCCAGCGGTATTGGACGGCGCGCGCCTACTTCTCGATCAGCAACACCACGACCGGAGAAATTCTTTCGGAAATTGCAATTCGCAATCGTGAGGTCGTGCTCGGCAAAACGCACCAAGCCGCCGCGCGTAACCTTAAGCTCCTCGAGAGCTTCATGGCCGATCATCGCGATGTGCTCGGCTGGATTCCGCCGCAAGGCGGCATGACCGCGTTCCCGTGGCTGGTAAGTGGAGAGAACAGCCGGCCTTTCTGCCAGGCCGCCGCCGAGCGTGGAATCCTGCTTGCTCCCGGTGACTGCTTCGATGAGCCAGCGCATTTCAGGCTGGGCTATGCCGCGGCTGCAGATAATTTCTCCAAAGCGCTCGATCGCTTCGGAGAGTTCGTGGCGAGTTGGTCGGAGAAGATGGTCACGGCGTGACTCGTATGCGGCCGTCAGAGAATATGGGGATGGGGATCTCTGTGCAGTCCCATAAGAGAGATAAGCAGCAAGGTAGAACAGTCGCCGAGCTGCGCTGTTACAGGCGCATAGCGCTCGGCGAGATGATTCAGAATCCAAAGCGGTTTGGAACGGAGTGAAAAAATAATGGTGGAGGCGGTGGGAGTTGAACCCACGTCCGAAAATGTTACTGGTCAAGAGCCTACATACTTAGTCCAGTTCACCCGACGGGAATTACCCCGCCAGATTCGCGCTCTGCGCTTAGAACGGACAAGAAACGCAGCTCGCTAGCCCGTGGATTTTTCCGGAGGCCCCCGGACGTAGGGCCAACAGATGAGCCTACTGTGTGACGCCCTTTCACAGCCCGTAGGCGAAGCTGCGGAGAGCGGCTACTTATTTAATTAAGCAGCGTATGCAAACTGGTTAGAGTTGGCAATTATTGTTTTTGCACCACTTACGGGGGAATGCGCCCCGGTATGCCTCCTGGCCGCAAGCATTTCCGTCGAAGCCGTGACGCCCCCTCGGAAAGAAACCTGAGACCCGGGTTTCTTTGTCAAAGATCGAAAGTTCCTTGCTCTACCTTATGGAAGCGCAGAACTTTGGTCAACCCATTTGATGATAGAGAGAGGCCGCTAGATTCAGGAGGCGAAAATCGCCTTTGGAGCGCTATTTGGGCCCGCGTCGGCACCCCTTACGAGCTCGTCTTTTGGAGCACCCACCGGTCGAGCCCGAATAGCAGTTCTTCACGATTGGAGTACGGCCCGGGCTGGTAGCCCTTCGATGAAATGCCCTCCTGCGCCATATCAGAGAGCTCCCAATCCTGCTTGTTGGTGATGTCCCAGAACTCGATCGCGTCCTGCGGATTGAACCCCGGCTTCCTGATCTCGTCGGGATGGAAATGCCACTCGCAGATGATCTCTGTCTGATCTACGGCTTTGGGCCACATGGTGAATGTGAGCATGTAGTCAGGATGCAGGTTCAGGAAAAAATTGGGCAGTACGCAGTAGTAGTAAACGTGGCGCTGGTCCTGACTGCTTAAGCCCGGCAACGTGCACCGTTTGGTCGTGCCGTCCATGGTCAGACTCGTCACGCCTTCACGCAGATCCATGCGGCCGCCCAGATACGTAGGTTGTGGCGGCTCATTGTCGCCGCTCATGTAGTGCGAGTGCTTCTGCAATAACGGATGAACGATAGGGCAGTGCAGGCATTCCGAGTAGTTCTGAATGATCAGCTTCCAGTTCGCCTTGAGCTGGTATACGCGACGCTCCACCATTTGCAGCTCTTCCATCCGCCATGGGCGGAATTTCTGATCGAGCCCCGCGAGGTGCTCCGAGAAGGGAATCGGGTGCGCAGAGAGATTGATGAAGATGTGCCCGTCCCAAAGCGCCGTTGCAATCGCATTCAGCGGATAATCGGCCTCGCAGAATCCGACCACTTTTTCCATGTGCGGGGCGTTGGCCAACGTGCCGTCCAGCTTGTAGGTCCAAGCATGGTATTGGCACTGAATGCGTCCGTTGAACTTACCCTGCTCGTCTTTGCACAGCAGCGTGCCGCGGTGCCGGCAGACGTTATGGAAAGCGCGAATCTCGCCTTGCTCGTCGCGTGTGATGATCACGCTTGCGTTGCCGACGCGGCGTACAAAATAGTCACCCGCGTTCGGGATCTGGCTGGTACGCCCGGCGCAAAGCCACATATCAAAGTGGATGGCTTCCATCTCGCGCTGGAACCACGCAGGATCGGTGTAATAGCGCTGCGGGAGCGTTAGCGCTTCAGAGGCTGCGACTTCCGGGCGGGAATTGGAATACGACGACATTAGCGAACCTCAAAACCTGGTGATCGGGTGATCGGGAACAGTTCTCACCATTCTAACCCGATCAATCGCAGCAATTGCGGTCTGCTCTACATCGTTGGTAAGCAACCCTTACTCGCGCAGCGCCTTCGAAATCTCCCGCGCTGCATTCATACCCGAACCACCCGTCAAGCCCACTCCGGGATGGGTGCCCGAGCCGCACAGGTAAAGATTTTTGATCGGCGTCGCATACCTCGCCCATCCCAGCAGAGGACGCATAGTGAAGAATTGATCCAGGGCTAGTTCGCCATGGAAGATATGTCCGCTGGTAAGGCCGTACTGGTTCTCAAGGTCCTTGGGTGTAATGATCTGTCCGTCTTCGATGAGTTCGGCAATCCCCGGCGCGTACTCGTTTAGGGTCTTCACAACCGTATTGCCGAGCGCGTCGCGCTGGCTGTCCCAATCGCCGCCCTTTAGCTTGAACGGCGCATATTGCACGTAGACGGACATTACATGCCTGCCGGCGGGCGCAAGCGATGGATCAGTCAGCGAAGGAATCGTAACCTCGAGATAGGGATGCTGCGAGAAGGCTCCGTATTTGGAGTCGTCGAATGCGCGCTCGAGATAATCGATTTCCGGTCCGATATGAATCCGGCCGCGCAGGGCGGAGCTATCGCCGTTCAGACCGTTAAATTTTGGCAGTGCTGAAAGGGCAAGGTTCATCTTGGCGACTGTGCCCGGCATCCGGATGTTCTGCAACTTCTGAACGAAGTCCGGAGTGAGGTGCGTTGGATCGACCAGGCTCAGCAGGGTACGTCGCGGGTCGGCGTTGGAGATTACCGCTCGTGCTGGAATCTCTTCTCCGGATGCCAACACGACTCCCGTCGCTACGCCATCTTTCACCCTGATCTCTTTCACTTCTGTGCCGGTGCGAATCTCTGCTCCAGCTTCTTTCGCTGCTGCGGTCATGGCCGTGGTGATTGCGCCAATACCGCCCTGGGCAAAGCTGGCCGAG
The DNA here is from genome assembly GCA_036258095.1 of Candidatus Angelobacter sp. Lineage (GTDB taxonomy): Bacteria > Acidobacteriota > Terriglobia > Terriglobales > Acidobacteriaceae > Angelobacter. The sequence goes on from DATAEJ010000059.1 coordinate 76,503, forward strand.
CCTGCAGGGTGAGGATCGCCTGTCGCACGGAGCAGCAGCACCAGGCTGCTTCCGGCGGACCATGGCCCTAACGCAGTCCCGAAGATTCCGCGTGCAGCGATGGTCGCGCGCAGCAGTTCAGTCTCGAAGAATTCAGCCACGAGGTCCGCAACTGCCATCGGCCCCCAGCGCAGCACGCGATACATGTCTTTCTTGCCCAGCTTGCGCAGCGACCGCCCGGTGGTGAGCATGCCCCACAGGTCAGATCGGCTGGGATCGTCAATGTCAGGTGGCGCAAGCTTGAGAGCCTGGGCGATCACGCTGCTAATTTTCCGCAGCGATTCTTCGAAAACCGAATACTGTTCCGCATCCTTTGCCGAAAACTTTGCAATCTCCTGTGTAGCACGTTTCGGATCGTTATACAGAGTGAGTGCGCGACTGTCCGGCGAGAGCGCAGTAACCGCGGCTTCGGGCGTGATCAGCTTCAGGCCATGGCGTTCCAGCTGCATGTCGCGCACGATCTCTGGCAGCAGAGGGCCGGCGGAGTGAGCCAGGATGGAGCAGCGGAATCCGGTATGAAACTCTTCGGTGATTGCAGCGCCACCGGTTTGTTGTCTCCGTTCCAGCACCAGCGGCTTGAAGCCGGCCTTGGCCAGATAGAAAGCGGTCACCAGCCCGTTATGGCCCCCGCCAACGATGATTAAATCGCGCGTCTCGGCCATTTACTTCACCGCTCCAACGTCTTTTAGAATTTCAAGCGCGGCCAGCCGTCCCGGCGCACCCATGATGCCGCCACCCGGATGCGTTGCTGAGCCGCACATGTAAAGGTTCTTCACCGGAGTACGGAATTGCGCATAGCCGGGCACGGGGCGCAGGAAGAAGAGCTGTTCCAACGAGAGTTCGCCCTGGAAGATGTTGCCTTCGCTCAATCCGAACTCGCGCTCCAAATCCAGCGGCGTGAGCACCTGCTTATTGATGATGATGTCCTTGATGTTCGGCGCGTACTCGGCAATCGTGTCAATCACGTTATTGCCGAAGGCGTCACGCTGCTCGTCCCAGTTGAGGCCGGGACGCAGCTTGTAGGGTGCGTACTGCACAAAGCACGACATCACGTGCTTACCCGGCGGCGCAACGGAGGGATCGGTGAGCGAGGGGATCACCATGTCAACGTACGGGCGCCGTGAAAAGTTTCCGTACTTCGCGTCATCATAAGCGCGCTCCATATATTCCACGCTGGGAGAAATTGAGAGTGCGCCACGCAGGTGAGCGCCTGGACCGGGCAGACACTTAAAATCGGGCAGAGCGTCCAGCGCAATATTGACTTTGCCCGACGACCCGCGGAACTTGTATCGCTTTACCTCTTCGACAAAATCACCGGGCAACTGCTTCTCTTCCATGAAGCGAAGGAACGTCAAGCGTGGATCGACGCTGGATGAAATCACATCACCATAGATTTCGTCACCGTTCTCCAGCGCCACTCCCACCGCGCGGTTATTCTTCACGATGATCCTGGCGATCGGCGCCTTGGTGCGAATCTCGGCTCCGGCTTCGCGGGCTGCATCGGCGATAGCGTTTGAAATCGCTCCCGTGCCACCGCGAGCGAATCCCCAGGAACGGAACGCACCGTCAATCTCACCCATATAGTGGTGCAGCAGAACGTAAGCCGTGCCGGGCGAGCGCACGCCGAGGAACGTCCCGATGATTCCAGAAGCCGACATCGTGGCCTTGAGTACGTCCGTCTCAAACCACTGATCGAGGAAATCAATGGCGCTCATGGTCATGAGCTGCACCTGGTTGTACTTGTCCTCAAGCGACATGCCCTGGAAGCGGCGGCCGATGAAAAGCAGCTTCATCAGTTCTTTAGGGTTGAGCGTTGCCGGATCAGGAGGGACCATGCCGAGAATCGGCTTTACGAAGCGGCACATCGCCTGCATCGCCTTGCCGAACTCTTCGTAGGCTTCTGCGTCCAGCTTGGAATGGCGTGCGATCTCACGGCGCGTCTTGCCGTGGTCGTTCACACGCCAGAGGTAATCGCCGTTCGGCATAGGCGTGAAAGTGCCATCAAGAGGCAAAATCTCCAGCCCGTGGCGGGGAAGATCGAGGTCGCGGATGATCTCCGGCCGGAGGAGCGAAACCACGTAAGAGCAGACAGAGGACTTGAAGCCGGGGAAAACTTCTTCGGTGACGGCTGCGCCGCCGAGCACGTGGCGGCGCTCAAGCACCAGGACTTTCTTGCCTGCGCGCGCCAGATATGCGGCATTCGTCAGGCCGTTGTGGCCGCCGCCGATGACAATTACGTCGTACTTCTGTACAGATGGCATAAGAGATGAGATCGGGACTGGCTATTTTAGCAGCGGCCTTGTGTTTGCCGCACGGCTTCGTCGAATCTCTTCGGCAGAAAATCCACCACGGAGACACGGAGGAGGATCGCGCAATCAGCTTGGATCTCTGGCATCAATGGAATCAGCGGTAAGGTTTTTGCATATAATCTTCCGTCAGCCCACTTAACGTTCCGAGGTATTCGCGTTGCCTGTTGGTACTGCATTTCATGAGCGCACCTTCGCCCTGTGTCACAGCCTGAGCTACCGCGAGTGGTCCGGCTATTACACGGTTTCCAGCTATGAGGTGCATCACGAGCACGAGTACAACGCCATCCGCAACGCGGCCGCTCTGATTGACATCTCGCCGCTTTATAAGTACATCGTGCAGGGAAGAGACGCCACCAAGCTGGTGAACCGGGTGATCACGCGCGACATCAACAAGGTGAAGCCAGGACAGGTGATCTACTGCTGCTGGTGCGACGAGCAGGGAAAAGTCATTGACGACGGCACGATCACTCGCCTCGAAGAGAACAAGTACCGCTGGACTGCCGCCGATCCCAGCCTGCGCTGGTTCCGGCAGAACGGGCTCAACATGGACGTCCAGATCGAAGACATTTCAGAGCAGACCGCGGCGCTGGCTCTTCAGGGACCCACTTCCGGAAAGCTGCTGAAGAGCGTGGCTGAGGCGGACATCGCCAATCTCAAATATTTCCGCATGACAAGCGGCAAGATCGCCGGTGTGCCTGTCGATATTTCACGGACGGGTTATACAGGTGATCTCGGCTACGAAATCTGGGCACCGTGGAACGATGCCGTAAAGGTCTGGGACGCATTGATGCAGGGCGGCCGCCAGTTCGATATCCACGCTGCAGGCATGCTGGCGCTGGATGTAGCGCGAATCGAAGCCGGGCTATTGCTGATTGAAGTGGATTACAACAGCAGCAAGAAGGCACTGATTGCGTCACAGGCTTATTCGCCTTTTGAGCTTGGCTTTGAACGCATGGTGCACCTGGATAAAGAGAACTTTGTCGGCAAAGCCGCACTGGCAGAGCAGAAAAGAAATGGTGTGCCTCGCCAGCTTGTTGGCCTTGAAATGGACTGGGTTGAGATCGAAGAACGCTACGAGAAGTTCGGGCTCACACCGGCTGCTCCGGCGCAGGCTTCGCGCGTACATGTTCCGGTCTATTCCGGCGGGCGACAAGTAGGGAAGGCGACCTCCACCACGTGGTCTCCGCTGCTCAAGAAGATGATCGCTCTGGCGAGTATCGAGACCGGGCACGCACGCATCGGCAACAAACTGCAGATGGAACTTACGATCGAAGCGCAACGGCATAAAGTTACCGCAACGGTGGCCAAGCTGCCGTTCTTCAATCCGGAGCGGAAGACAAAGACGCCAGTCTAAAAAATGTATCGCTGAAGAACGCTGATCCTGCTCATCAACCGATTCCTAAATCTGCCGAAGATTCCAGCGGCGTCCCGCAGACACGGCAGATCACGGCGGAGCAATCGCCGCAGGTGAGCGGATCATTCACCTCACGGGCACAGTTCGGGCAATAAAGCGAGTCAGCCTGTGTCTTCTTCGAGTTGGCAGGGTCAGTCATGTCTGTGGACGTTGAGCGCCTGAAACTTCTCAATGTAGCATAGATGTATGGACACCAAAGTTGACGTGCTTCCCTCCCAGGCTGACCAGAAACTCCAACAGGAATTCAACCAGTGGGCCGCTGCGGGCCGCGGCGACGAAATGGAAGACCATCATTCTGATATCACCGAGCAGACACTCGCGTTGATGGACCTTCAGCCCAATGACCGTGTGCTTGATCTGGGCTGTGGAACCGGCTGGGCCTCGCGGCGCATGGCGAAGGTAGTCACTGGCGGCGAAGTCGTTGGCATCGACGTAGCCGACGAGATGCTGCGCAGGGCAGAGAACGCGTCGCAGGGTAGCAACAATGTGAAATATGTCTGGGGGTCTGCCGAGAAGATTCCCGCCGACGACAATCATTTCAGCAAGGTCTTATCTGTTGAGTCCTTCTACTATTACGCCGATCAGGGCAAAGCCCTCGACGAACTTCGGCGCGTGATGGCGCCGAACGCGCGGCTCTTCATCCTGATCAATCTTTACAAGGACAATCATTACTCGCTTCGCTGGGTGAGCGAACTGAAAGTCGCAGTGCAGGCCAAATCAGAAGCGGAATACATTGAGCTGCTTAAGCAGCACGGCTTCAAAAACGTTGAGGCGCGCCGAATCCCGGATCGCAGCCCGTCGCCAGACGTCTATTCCGGCAAGTGGTTCAAGAATGCTGACGAACTGAAGGACTTCAAACGCATAGGGGCGTTGCTGCTAATCGCGACCAAATAGCCAACTGCGGCCGCGACATTTGTCAAATAAAAAATTGCGCCAGACCTCATCGATCTGGCGCAATTCCTTTTTGATTACATTGTCTGCGCGCTTACGCAGCGGGCTTTTCCAGAATTTCCGCAAGCGACTTCAGCCGCTTGGCGTCTGCCGGTGTCTTCGCACTGTCAGCATCTTTCGTCAGGGCTGGAGCCATGCCTTTCAGCTTCTGCACTGCATCGTTGTTCATATGCGATTTCTCCGCACCGGCAATTGCTTTGTGCAGG
>DATAEJ010000060.1:0-5239 GCA_036258095.1 Candidatus Angelobacter sp.
GTCACATCGGCCTTGGCTTCTTCGATGGAGCTGTAGAGCTCTTTGAGTTCCAGCCGCGGGTTGGTCTCCCGTCCGTTGACCGTGATCTGGTGTGGCCCGAGCCCGTGCGTGAGTTCGTGGGCGACGATGTGGGTGAAGAACAGATCGAAGTTCAGGTCTTTTTGCGCCGCGGCGGGCAGCACAACTTTTGAGATCGGCACCAGCGTGGACTTGAACTTGGCTTCCTGTACGTTCTTCAGCATCACGCGCTTGGCGCCTTTCTGCTGGACAACCTTGTCATCGTTCGGCAGGTTATAGGCCGCGGTCTGCACGCCGTGTGCCCCGTCGCCTGCCGCGAAAACCTGGTTCACCACACGAATTGGTGCGGCTGCGCCCAGCTTGGCGACGCGGTACTTCGGGTCTTCCGGCAGATTATTCTCGATCTCCTGCAGATGCTGCCCCAGGAAGGCGAGCCGCGCGGATTCCTTGTCGTCGCGCAGATTGATGTAAGCCTCGAAGGCGGCTTTATAGCCAAACAGCTCGTCGTTGTAGGTTTCGTAAGGACCGTAGGTGATGTCGAGCGGCGCATCCAGATCCATCCAGGCCATATCGCTCTCGAAGTAGTCATTTGAGCTGAACGCAGCAGCCCGGGTGGTTAGGAATTTCTTGAGTGACGCGTTGTCGGTAAGCGCGGCCGCTTCCTTCAGGAGCTGCCCAGCGCGATCGAGGTCGGCTTTGTACTCCTGACTATAAGGAACGATCGTGAGCTTCTTCGCGGCATCGCGGCGGATCACCGTAAAGAAACCAATGGCCTGCTCCTTCTGCTCAGGCGACAGCGTTTTGACCCAGCTCTCAAATTCGTCCCGGGACATGTCTTCGGGATAGAAATTCGCGCTGGCGGGCTTATGCTCCGGCACGCCCGGGATGAAGGCCTTGTGCTGATCAATCTCAGACCACGGGCTTTTGTTGATCCAGAAGTAATGCAGGCGTGCCTGACCGAGAGGAGTCTTGTCCTGCTGGAGCTTCTGGTAAAGCGCCAGATTGCCGCTCCAGAGCTGCTCCATGAAAAGGTGGTTCACCACCTTCGCTGCCTCGATCAGCTTGACGAGAGCCTGCTTGTCACCGGCTGAGAGCGCGGATGTCTCCACCTTCATCTCCGTGGGAGCGAAGCGCGCAGCCATGCGCTTGAGTTCAGTGGCTTCAGGGTAGGCGGGAGCGGCGGGTTTCTTCTGGGCAATGGACATGGCAGTGAACACCAGCACAAAACAGAGGGTCAGGCGCATAGGTGATTACAGTTCCTCAGAAGTCTTTCCTTAGCGGTTCAAGGATAACGCGGCAAGCAGGGTTTCGCGAATCACCAGGACACAAGAATTCGCAGATCCCTGACGTTATTCCCGGTTGGCCCAGTTATCACCAGATCACTGAGCTTCTCAAAAAAGGGAAACGCATCAAAGTGGGCGAGCGCATCCGCCGAATCAAGTCCGGCCGCGCGCGCACGTTCCATAGTCTTTCCATCCACCACGGCTCCTGCCGCGGTGCTGTTGCCGTCAATGCCGTCCGTTCCGGCGCTCAGCACAGCAATGTTTTCTCCGGCGATCTTCTGCGCGCAGTAAAGAACAAAGTGCTGGTTGCGGCCGCCGTGACCGGTCGCTCCAGGAGGAACTTTCACCGTGACCTCGCCGCCGGAGATGATGCAGGCCCGCGAAACTTCGCGGCGAAGCTGGCGTATCCGGTCCAGCAGATAGTCTGCTGCCTTGGCATAGTCCCAGTCATCGCAGGAATGATCAATCTGCACGGCAAAGCTCTGGGAAGCCGCAGCGGAGGCGGCTGCGCGCTCGGCGGTCTCAGAGGAAAGGATCTTCCACCAGCGCGAACGATGAAACGCCACATCATCTTTCTTGGGCGTCTCTTCGAGTGCGTGCCGCTCGAACAGTTCGCGCACAGAGGCCGGGAACTGCGGCACGAGGTTATATTCAGAGGCGATCCGGTAACAATCATCGAGCGTGCTGGAATCGGGCATGGTTGGGCCGGAGGAGAGCGAATCCAGTGCATTCTCTGGCACGTCAGAGACCAGGATCGATACCTGCTGCGCAGCACCCGCGGCTTGAGCCATGCGCCCGCCCTTGGTGGCCGAAAGATGCTTACGTACTGCGTTGATCTGGGCGATCGGCGCGCCAGAAAGCACAAGCGATTTATAAGTCGCGATCAGGTCAGGAAGTGAGATCTCGTCGTCGATGGGCTTTTCGACACACGCCGAACCACCGCCACTGATGAGGAATATTGCCAGCGAATTATGGTCGAGTGTGCTGAGAGATTTCAGTATCGCTTCGGCGCCGCGGATGGATTCCTGGTTTGGCTGCGGATGTCCGCCAAGAAAATACCTGTATCCGGCCAGCTGATACGTCGGGGGATTCGGGTCGGCGACAATTCCCTGCACCGTACTGCCGAGCTGCCGGGCCAGAATTTCTGCCATGCGGTGGCCTGCCTTGCCGATGGAGACAGCAAACACGCGCGAGTAGTTCTTGAGATCGTATAGATCTTCACAGACTCGAAGCACGCCGCGTTCGCATTGCACATGCCGGTCGAACGCCTTCTGGATAGAAGCTTCCTGCAACGCCTGCATGAACATTTCTTTGGCAAGGAATCGCATGGTCTCGATGATCATCCCAGTGAGGCCAGCGGCGCCGCTTGAGCAAAGTTGCGTTGCACCCAGGATTGCAAAGCCGCCTGCATCTCCGGCAGATGGCCTTCAAAGAAATGATCAGCGTTCGGCACCAGAACAAGCTCTTTGGGCTCGGCGGCCGCGGCGGCGATCTGCTGGAGTGTTTCGGCGGGGCCGTACTGGTCCTGCGATCCGCTGACAAACAACTTCGGTTTAGTGCAACTGTTCAGGAACTTGAACGTGTAAGCGCGACCTTCCGCGGCAACCGGCGTGCCGAGTGAAATAAGTCCGACCACGCGCGGGTCAGGACAGGCGACCCGCAACCCTGTGGCCGCTCCGAACGAAAAGCCACAAAAAATAATGGGGAGAGGAAACTCGCGCTCAAGCCAGTCGAGCGCGGCGCGGACATCATCCTGTTCGCCGTGTCCGCGGTCATGCTCGCCTTCACTCAGGCCGGCGCCGCGAAAATTAAAACGCAGCACAGGAAACTCGAAACTGTTCAGCGCCTTCATCGCACGGTACACCACTTTGTTGTGGATGGTGCCGCCGTAAAGAGGGTGAGGGTGGCAGACCAGCGCGGCGTGGGTCGCCTGCGGAGAGCCGCTGTTGAGCACGGCCTCAAGGCGTCCAGCGGGCCCCGGGATAAAGAACGAGTTGATGCCGTTGGGCACAGAATGTTTTTACAGGAACGGCGGCGCTGCTGAAAAGCCCCGAAGATCCCGGCAAGGTGCGAAAGTGAACTCACCACGGAGGCACGGAGACACTGAGAACAGCAAAGGCAGAAAAAGGGCGCGACGCTCATCACATCGCGCCGTGATTTCTGTAGCCGTATGAAGTTCAGATCAGGCTAGGCGGTCTTCTGCTGAGCCATCTGGCTGAAGAACTGCTGAGCGCGCTGGCCCATTTCTTCGGCCGTGAGGTCTTCCTTGTGGGTGCCAACACCCCAGATGTGCCCGAAAGGATCAGTGAAGCTGCCCCAACGGTCGCCCCAGAACTGGTCGGCTACAGGCATCCCTTCTTTGCAACCAGCGGAGATGGCCTGCTTGAATGTCTGGTCAACATCGGGAACGTAAATTTGCAGGCTGCCAGTGCTGCCTCCCAGGGTTTGTGGGGATTTAACGCTGCCCGGCATGGGCATTTCGTCAGCAAGAAAGATGATGGAGTCGCCGATCTTCAGTTCGGCGTGCATGATTTTGCCGTCAGGGCTGGGCATGCGCACAAGTTCCTGCGCGCCTAATGCCTTCTTATAGAAGTCGATGGCTTTGGCCGCGTCGCGCACGACCAGGCTGGGAGTAATGGTGTGGAAGCCCTGGGGAATAGGATTTTTCGAAATAGCCATGAACAACTCTCCTTTTCTTCCTTCGGGAAATTTAGACCCTGACAGTTTACGCCCGTGAGCGGTGGAAAACGGTCGATTCACGAGATCTTAAAACCTTATCGCTGCTGATTCGCACTGACTGCAGGGTGCCCGGGCGGCTACTTAAGAGCAGTGGTTATGGTGATTTACACTGCTCAGTGACATGCGCGTACTGATTGCCGGTGGAGGCACCGGCGGACACATCATCCCCGCACTTGCCATTGCCCGCGAGCTCAAGGCGCGATATCAGGCAGAAATCCTCTTTGTTGGAACAGCCCGAGGGATCGAGAACCGGCTGGTGCCCGCGGCCGGTTTCGGGCTGATGCGGGTTAAAGTCGGCGCCCTGAAGAATGTCGGACTCGTCACGCGGCTCCGAACTCTTTTTGACCTGCCTGCGGCCGTGTTACAGGCGCGGAAAATCATCAAGGTATTTGGTCCCGACGTGGTCATTGGCGTTGGCGGCTATGCCTCAGGACCGGCGATGGCGGCGGCAATCCTGGGCCGCATTCCGACTCTCGCCTTCGAGCCCAATTACGTTCCCGGCTTTGCCAATAAGGCGGTTGGCAGGTGGGTCTCGGCAGCGGCGGTGCACTTCGAACAGACGAAGCGATTCTTTCGCAACCCGCAGGTAATCGGTGTACCGGTACGGCAGGAGTTTTTCAGCTTGTCCTCACGGCCTGCTGGCAGCACGCCCACGCTGCTGGTGTTCGGCGGCAGCCAGGGTGCGCATGCGATCAACGAGGCGGTGACCGGCGCTGCGCCGGAAGTACTACGTCAAATTCCCGGCCTGCGGATCATCCATCAAACAGGAGAGCGCGATTATAATGACGTGCGAACCGCATACGAAAGAGCCGGGATCAAGGCAGAGGTGTCTGCTTTCATCGACAACATGCCGCAGGTGTTCGCCGAGTCTGACCTGCTGGTTTGCCGGTCTGGCGCAAGCACGGTTGCGGAGGTGATGGCAGCAGGCAAGCCCGCGATCTTCGTTCCGTTCCCGCAGGCAGCGGACGATCATCAGCGCAGGAACGCCGAGGCGATCGCGCAGGCCGGCGCGGCGCTGCTGATTCCGCAGAGCGAGCTCACGCCGGCGAAGTTGGCGGAACTGATCACGGAGTTATTGCGTGACCCAGCAAAGTTGCGGGAGATGAGTGAGAAGGCCAGGACGCTTTCGCACCACGACGCCGCCGGACGTGCAGCGAGGATGGCGGCCGAACTGGCGGGTTCAACAAGTTAGCCGCGAA
>DATAEJ010000061.1:0-27965 GCA_036258095.1 Candidatus Angelobacter sp.
ATTTTTAGAGCATCGGATGTAGCAGCTTCAGCGTACAGAATATTCACTTCAACAACCTCTCGGAATAGCGAGAGTTGCTGGTCAGTTTCAGAACCTTTCAGGCTTTTCAAACATCGTCGCGCATCTCTGAAGCGACCAAGCATCGTCAAGCATTTAGCCTGGTTCAAAAGAACGGCATAGCGCGCAAGCCCACCTTCAACGTCTTTCAGGGCCTTCTCAAAAAATGGCAGGGCCTCGGCTGGCCTTTGTTCTTCGATTAATCGCTGGGCTTTTTCAAAGTCAGAATTCAGATGCATTTTGACAACTTTCAGAGTAACAGTGTTTCAGAATAGATTTTAGACGTTGAAAGCCTGGACACTCGCCCCGACGCGGCAATGCGACAAAACGCCAGACAAAGAGCGTTTGTGTCACACGGGGCTAGCTGCTCCTTGAACTCAAATCTCGCGGCTATCAAGCGCAGGCAAGAGTGCCTGCGGTCCACATCATCCTGAATTTGAAAAAGTATTGCAAAGCCAGGGGGAGAAGGCAGCGGAGCAGGTTCCTCACCACTCACGTTCGCTACGCTTGGCTAGCTCGCGTTCGGGATTCGGAATAGGTCCTTCAGGGGGAGAATGCCGGAACAACTCTGGATGGCCACGGCGGGACAAGGGCCGATCGCGAAGTTTTGGGCGGGGTAATCACCATTGGCCTGCTGCGTCCAGGAGCGCTGGCCTATTTCGCTCTTGATTCGTGCCAAAATACCAGTGTATGTTAGGTAGATTTCCCCAGGGGAATTGCCGGTACCTGGTGACTGGTAGTAGGTGGCTGGTGAAAGATCTTTGACAATCAGCCCCGGCGACGATGGATTGGACCTCGAAAAAACGGAAAAAAGGGGGGTCGACAGGCCTGTCACAGGCCTGTCGAATTGGAGTTTGCCTTTTGTTTTCAACAAAACAACGTACCCCCGGGGTGGGGGTGCTGATCAGGGTCGAAACCGGGAGCATACCTGACACTGTGAACGTTGGCAGGCGCAGTTTAAAAGCAGCGCATGCCATGGAGAGAGAGCAGTGTCGTGGAAGAGAAGCTGCGGTTGCTGTTTGAGATGAGTAAGGCAAGCGTTCGTGGCTTACGCCATACGGCAGCAGAGCCGACCCCTCGTCGTGCTCCGCCCTCGCAAGCTCGGCTGCGCACTCGCTCGGGGTGGGTCCTTCAGAGGGAGAAACTTCGGGAGAGAAATCTGTGAGTATCTACGAGGACGCCTTGCAGGGCAAAGGCGGACGAGGCCTGTGATGGAATGAGCCGAGACGATGGATTTGGGAGATCGTATGGCGTGCGACGCTAAACCGATCAGCTGGCGGTTTCGAGTGTAGGCGTCTTGACGCTTTCGATCTTGACCCGACCGATTCGGTGGCCTTCCATGTTCAAGACGGTGTAGCGGCGGCCGTCGTACTCGAAGCTCTCACCGCCCTTGGGAATTTTACCGAGCTGGGCCATGACGAAGCCGCCGAGGGTTTCAAAGCCTTCCTCGCGGGGAAGGGTGATGTCGTACTGGACTTCGAGGTCGCGGATGTTGGCGGTCCCATCGAGCACTACGGCTCCCGAGGCAAGGGACAGCACAGGGCGCTGGGAGACGTCGAATTCGTCTTCGAGTTCGCCGACGAGTTGCTCCAGCACGTCTTCCACGGTGACAAGGCCGCTGGTTGAGCCGAACTCGTCGACCACCACCGCCAGGTGGCGCTTGCGGTTCTGGAATTCGACTAACAGGTCAGAGACGGGCTTGGTTTCCGGCACAAACAGGACTTCCCGCATGAGATGGCGCACTTTCAGCCCGGTGGGCTTGCTGGTGATGGTCATGCCGGTGGAAAGGCGCATGTACATGATGCGGGAGAGGTCCTTGGAATAAAGGAGGCCGACGATGTTCTCGCGGCCTTTGCTGGGGTCATACACGGGGACGCGCGAATGCTGCTCTTCCACGACCTTGGCCATGGCTTCTTCAATGGGCATTTCCGCCGGCAGGGAGAAAATCTTGTGGCGCGGGACCATGATCTCGCGGACGGTGAGGGTGCCGAGGTCGAGGGCGTGGTGGATCATCTCTTCTTCGGCTTCAGGGAGATGGCCGACACGCCGACTGGCGGTGACGATCAGCTTCAGCTCTTCCGGTGAGTGTCCGCTGCCCTCGCGGCGCAGGCGCGAGCCGAAGCCGCGCAGCACCACGTTCGCCGAGCGGTTCATGAATACCAGGAAAGGATGCGAGAGCCGCATGAAGAAGTCCATGGGGCCGGAGACGGCAAGTGCGACTCGCTCAGCACGCTCGAGCGCCAGCGACTTCGGCACCAGCTCGCCCAGGATCACCAGCAGGTAGGTAATGAATACGAAAGCGATGAACGCGGAGAGACCGTGGGCATAAACCCTGGCGTAAGGAACGTTGTGCAACCATGGCTCGATGATGGCGGCCAAGGTTCCCTCGCCGGCCCAGCCGAGGCCGAGGCTGGCCAGGGTGACGCCGAATTGAACGGCGGGAAGGAATTCGTCGAGGTGTTGTTGAATGCGCTGTACGGTGCGAGCGCCGATTCGGCGCTGCTCGATCAGCTGCTGGATCCGGGTGTCCCGGACGCTGACCATGGCAAATTCAGCGGCTACAAAGAAGGCATTGGCTGCCACCAGCAGGACCACCAGAATGATCCGGAGCAGCACGAGCGTGACCATATGCAGTGAAATGATACACCGGGAGGGTGTGACGAGTGGATAAGCAAGTTCTTAATGCTTTATTGTCAGTAAGTTGCTGTCCTTTTCAGGGCGCAACGGTCTAACGGTGTGGCTTCCGGCGCTCTGGATTCCCATTTGCTTGATTTGTGGAACTCGAGCGTTCTCTTCCACGTATTCCTAGCTTGAACAACTCTGAGGAGTCTTCCCCGTGGCAAACGGTAATGGCAAGAAAAAGAGCAGGCGGATCATTTACGTGGTAAGTGGCTGCCTGGTTGTGGTGCTGATTGTGGTGGGACTTGTAGCGGCGACGCGCGGCGGCACCAAGATAGAGGCTTCGAAACTCGCGAAGGTGGAACGCGGCGACCTGGCCAAGAGCGTGGTAGCCACGGGCAAGATCGAGCCGATCACCAAAGTCGAGGTGAAGTCGAAGGCCAGCGGGATTGTGGAAAAGCTCCTTGTTGATTACGGACAGAACGTAAAAAAGGGCCAGGTGCTGGCCGAACTGGACAAAGAAGAAATCCAGGCACAGGTAAACCAGCAGCGCGCATCGCTGGAGGCGTCAGAAGCGGCGGCCCGCGCCGCAGAAGCCGACCTGGAGCGCTCGAAAGTTGACGCCGAAGGTCCGGATATTCCAATGCTCAAGCGCGCCTATGAGCGCGCGCAGACCATGGCCAAAGACGGAGTGGTTTCCTCGGCGGCGCTGGATGACGCGCAGCGGAACTACGAACTGGCAGTGAACAAGCAGCAGTTGGGCAAGGCCAACGTGATTTCTGCGACGGCCAAGCTGCGGCAGGCACAGGCACAGGTATCGCAGGCCAAGGCACTGCTGGCGCAGAAGGAAGAAGAGCTGCGAAATTCGACCATCGTTTCTCCGCTGGACGGCGTAGTGCTTTCGCGTGATGTAGAAGTGGGCGACGCCGTGAGTTCGATCCTGGTCCTGGGATCGTCCGCCACGCTGGTGATGACGCTGGGCGATACGCGCGAAGTTTACGTAAAAGGCAAGGTCGATGAGAGCGATATCGGCCGGGTTTACCTGGGGCAGCCGGCGCGAATCAAGGTTGAGTCGTACAAAGACCGCACGTTCTCCGGCAAGGTGACCAAGATTTCGCCCATGGGCGTTGAGAAAGATAACGTCACCACGTTTGAAGTGCGGGTTTCAATCGATAACGCGAAGGGCGAGTTGAAGTCGCAGATGACGGCCAATGCCGAGATCATCCAGGAAGAACACAAGAACGTGCTGATTGTGCCGGAAGGCTCGCTGATCTATGACAAAGACCGCAAGGCCTCCATCGAAGTACCGGACCCGAGCGGCAAAGACGGCAAGAAGAAGCTGGCGGTGACGGTCGGGATTTCCAACGGCTCCAAGACTGAATTGCTGAGCGGCCTCAAGGAAGGCCAGCAGGTGGTCCTGCAATAACCAAACGGAGATACCACAATGAGAAAAGTTCGTACCCTGAGTCTCGCAGTCGTATTTCTGGCCGCGTTCGCGCTTCCGGCGCTGGCGGCGCCCACGGGTCACTTTGAGCGCACGCTGAAAGTTTCCGGCCAGGTGAATCTGGAAATCACTTCAGGTTCGGGAAACGTAACGGTCCATACCGGTGCGGCCGATACGGTGCAGGTTTCCGCGAAGCTTCACGGGAACAACGGCACGTCATGGCTGTTCGGCAGCGGCGACGTTGAAGAACGCATTCACAAAATCGAGCAGAATCCTCCCATTGAGCAGACGGGAAACTCAATCCATATCGGGTCCAGAGGCGATCACGAGTTATACCGGAATATCTCGATCGATTATGACGTGACGGTTCCGGCACAGACGCAGCTCACGTCGCGCACCGGCTCCGGCGACCAGACAATTACGGGCGTGGCGCTTCCGCTAAACGCGCAGACCGGCTCGGGCAACGTGACGGTGGATAATCTTGGCGCGGAAGCGCGAGTGTCGTCAGGTTCAGGTGACATCAAAATTGGCTCGGTGAAAGGGACGCTCACGGCGAGCGCCGGCAGCGGGAATATCCGCGCACAGGGAGTCGCGGGAGAAATCAATGCGCACACTGGTAGCGGCGATGTGGAGATGCGTCAGGTTTCCGCCGGCAATGTGAAGGTCGATACCGGGTCGGGCAACATCCGGCTGCACGGAATCAAAGGCGGGCTGCATGCGCAGGCCGGCAGCGGAGATATTGTGGCTGAAGGTGAACCCACGTCCGATTGGAAGCTAGGCGCTGGTTCGGGAAGTATCACGCTGAAGGTGCCGTCGCAGGCTTCGTTCAATATTGACGCGCGTACGTCATCAGGCTCGCTGAAAGTCAATCATCCTGTAACCATGCAGGGATCGTTCGCGCGCAATCACGTCCAGGGCAAAGTTGGAAATGGAGGCCCCCTGGTGGACGTACACACCGGATCGGGCGATATTCAGGTGGATTAAATAAGTCTCACGAGCGCAGCGCCGGTGTGGTGCTGCGCTCCTGCAAAGCATCGCTTTCCCGAATATGTGCCATACCCGAATAGCAGCTACCTATAGATCGAATCGAAAAAACCTCTATTCTTAGGAAGTCTAATCCGCTTCCAATAAGGCTCTAATTACATGAGTGCATCCTTACTTCGAACAGGCGGATGTTAGCGATCACTGACCTGCTCCCCCCAGGGAACCACTCAGGACGCGGAACATCCCACCTCCGGGCAATCAGGCCACGTTGTGCTGATTGAAAAACTGTGTGGTAGTTGAACGACCGCTACGCGCGGCTTCCATCCCCAGCGCGTTCTCGGGCTGACTTCAGCTCCTCGCCGCTTTTCAAGCACTCAAAGACCATTCTGCGAAAAGCGCATTTTGCGCTCGCGCAGAGGTGTGTCTTCACGCGTTGATCACGTTCAGCGCGACAGGCGACGTGTGTCCTGGCCCTCGCAAAGCGAAAGGACGGACACGACAATGAGCTACGCGAGAGAAACGTCACTGGCAAATAGAAGCTTTACACCTGCTCTGCAAACGCCCTGGGCCGGACCGCTGGGCATTGGATGGGCAACAGCATTCCTCACGAGCGCAGCACAAATCCTTTCGCCGGTTTCAGTACGGAAGTTCTTCCACGATCTGGCGCGCAAGGACCGGATGCTCTTCCGTTTCGGATGGGCTTTAGTCTTCGCTGTACCGGTGTTTGCCGCTCTTGGATTGATTACGCACGCGGCGACCTTGAATGCCAGTCCGTGGATCAAGCCGATCAAGTTTGCGATCTCCTTCGCGAGTTTTGCCTGGACGGTGAGCGTCTTCCTGATCGCAGTGCGAATTCCCGCATGGCAGCGCCGCTTGGCACGGCGAACGATCGTGGCGAGCGTCACGGTCGAGATGCTTTGCCTGGCAGCACAGGCGTGGCGCAACGCAGGTGCTCATCCGACAGCATTCGCTGACTTTGTGATTCAGCAAGGCACCACGGTTATGGTTTGTGTGAACACGCTGATCACGATCTGGCTGCTGGTTGTGTTCAGCAGCAATCGCGTTCGCATCAAGCTCAACGACTACGCTCAGATCACTGCCATTCGCCTGAGCATCTGGATTTTCCTCCTCGGCAACGCGATTGGCGGATACATGCTGGGCCGCGGATCGCACACGGTTGGCGCGTCCGACTCTGGTCCCGGACTGCCGTTTGTAAACTGGAGCACGATTGCCGGAGATCTGAGGATCGCGCACTTCATTGCCCTTCACGCAATCCAGATCGTGCCCCTGTTCGCATTCATCCTCGCCGATATGACTCCGAAACCCTCTCTAAGACAAAGGAACAGTGCAGTGTATGCTGTGGCGGCACTAGTTGCGCTAGTTGTGGGAGCGACCTTCGTACAGGCAGCGTTGGGGCATCCATTACTCGCAATCGGGAGATAACGCGGGAGAGAAATCGCCCTCGGGCTTGGGAACCTTTCGCGGTGCTGGTGCGTTTATACTTCAGAGACCTTCTGCAAGGAGACGCTCTATGCGTGTGGCGCCGGTAGCTTCCGTCCTGTTATCACTTGGCCTGGTTGGGTGCATGCAGGGGCCTGTTCGTGAAGGCAGCTTCGATCGTACCCTTAACGTCTCAGGCAAGGTGATGTTGAGCGTGGAAGATGGCGCGGGCAATATCGTGGTGCATCCCGGCTCCGACCAGAAGGTGACCATCAACGCCCGTATTCGCGCTCGTGGCGCATTCACCGGGATCAGCGGTGAGGAGAAGGTCAGGCGCATCACGGCGAACCCGCCGGTTTCGCAGAGTGGAAACACGATCCGCATTACCAAGCCTTCCGATTCAGCGTTGACGCGGAACGTCTTCATTGACTATGACATCACGGCGCCGGCCCAATCGCAGGTGAGCACATTTACGGGCGCCGGCAAAATCGACATTCGTGGCATGCTGTCGCCGGTTGAAGCCAGCTCCGGAGCAGGCGCAATCATTGTGGAAGACCTGGGAGACGATGCTCGCGTCCATACCGGAGCGGGCAATGTGGACATCAGGACTGCACGGGGACGCCTTGACGTAGAAACGGGCGCCGGGAAGATTACCGTTCGGGGTGAGCCGAAAAAGGATTGGAGAGTCTCGGTGGGAGCGGGCTCAGTCAAGCTGGAGCTTCCCGCTGACGCTTCGCTCGACCTCGACGCAGAGACGGGCATGGGAAAAGTCAGGCTTGCGTCAGACTTTCAGATGACTGATGCGTCGGTTTCCACCAGCCGCGTTCGCGGCACGATGGGCAAAGGCGGTCCACTCGTGAAGGTGAATAACGGCGCCGGCAGTATTGAGATTGCCCGCGGGATGGAACAGAACTAAGGTCCTTAGTCGCGAATTGACCCGACTTTCTTCAAAATGATATAAAGACCACGTTCCACTGCCGCAGCTGTAAGCGTGCGTGAGCGGTTGTGGACATCCGACGCGGCCAAACCTCAAACCACGGTTCTTGATGTGGAAGCGCGTATCCGGAATTGCCCAAGAAGGCGTTAAGTAAATTACAAACCCCCAATTTCTTTCAGTGTATTTGGAGGAATCTTTATGCACAGCTGGCTCCCAACGGGCCTGATGCGGCGTGCAAATTCCGTACGCCGGATTCTCGCGCCGATAGCCATAGTGTTCATGGTGGCCCTGGCAATTTCGTCGTTCGCTTACGGACAGGCCGCTGCTCCTGCGGCTCAGCCAACCGCAACCGACCACGCGCAAACCGCGCCGGCCCAGCCGGAAACGCCCAACGCTCAGGCCCGCCACGCGGCTGGCGAAGCAGGCTTGATACTGCCGGATATGAGAAGCGTAAACTTCCTGGGCGGAATAGACGGCTTCAGGCTACTCTCCATCGGCCTGATCTTCTGCGCGCTCGGCCTTCTCTTCGGCCTGATGATCTACGTTCAGCTCAAGAACCTGGCAGTGCATCGCTCCATGCGGGAGATCTCTGAGCTGATCTATGAGACCTGCAAGACTTACCTGATTACGCAGGGCAAGTTCATCCTGATTCTGGAAGCGTTCATTGCGGTGGTCATCGTGCTGTACTTCGGCGTGCTGCAGCCGCTGGGAGCGATGCGCGTAATTATCGTGCTGCTCTTCAGCCTGGTTGGAATCGCCGGCAGCTATGGTGTGGCGTGGTTTGGCATCCGCGTGAATACCTTCGCCAACTCGCGGACGGCGTTCGCCGGCCTCCGCGGCAAGCCGTATCCGATCTATGCCATTCCGCTTAAGGCCGGTATGAGCATCGGCATGCTGCTGATCAGCGTGGAATTGCTGATCATGCTCTGCATCCTGCTCTTCATCCCGGGCGATTACGCGGGTCCCTGCTTTATCGGATTCGCCATTGGTGAATCGCTAGGCGCGGCGGCGCTGCGTATCGCGGGCGGCATCTTCACCAAGATTGCGGATATCGGTTCCGACCTGATGAAGATCGTCTTCAAGATCAAGGAAGACGACGCACGTAACCCTGGCGTAATCGCGGACTGCACCGGCGACAACGCGGGCGACTCGGTTGGTCCCAGCGCTGACGGCTTCGAAACCTACGGCGTAACCGGCGTCGCGCTGATCACCTTCATCCTCCTGGCCGTCCATGACCCGCGGGTGAAAGTTCAGCTCCTGGTCTGGATCTTTGTCATGCGCATCATGATGCTCGTGGCCAGCGCAGTTTCTTACTTCGTGAATGAAGCCATCGCGAAGAGCCGCTACGGAAACTCTGATGAGATGAACTTTGAGACGCCGCTGACCTCGCTGGTCTGGATCACTTCGATCGTCTCGATCGTCATGACTTTCATCGTTTCCAAGTTCATGATTCCTGACCTGGGCGGCGACACCACGCTCTGGTGGAAGCTTTCGCTGATCATCTCCTGCGGAACCCTGGCGGGTGCGATCATCCCTGAACTTGTGAAGGTCTTCACTTCGGTCGAATCACGTCACGTCGCCGAAGTCGTCACCTCTTCTGAAGAGGGCGGCGCATCTTTGAACATTCTGTCGGGTCTGGTTGCGGGCAACTTCTCCGCGTTCTGGCTGGGCATCAGCATCGTGATCCTGATGGGCATCGGCTTTTATGTGAGCACCATGGGCCTGGGTGCAGCCATGCTGGCTCCAGCGGTGTTCTCATTCGGCCTGGTCGCCTTCGGCTTCCTCGGCATGGGTCCGGTCACGATCGCCGTGGACTCCTACGGTCCAGTAACTGACAACGCCCAGTCCGTTTACGAGCTCTCACTGATCGAGCAAGTCCCCAATATCAAAGGAGAGCTGAAGAAGGATTACGGCTTTGACGTGAACTTCGAGCGCGCCAAGGACCTGCTGGAAGAAAATGACGGCGCGGGCAACACCTTCAAAGCGACCGCCAAGCCGGTGCTGATCGGAACCGCCGTAGTAGGCGCTACCACCATGATCTTCTCCATCATGATGGCGCTCACCAATGGCCTCACCCAGCACACCGAGAATCTCTCACTGCTGCATGCTCCGTTTGTGCTCGGATTGATTACGGGCGGCGCCATTATCTACTGGTTCACCGGCGCTTCCACGCAGGCCGTGACCACCGGCGCCTATCGCGCAGTGGAGTTCATCAAACGCAACATCAAGCTCGAAGGCGTAGAGAAGGCTTCGGTGACGGATTCGAAGAAAGTGGTTCAAATCTGTACCGAATATGCGCAGAAGGGGATGTTCAACATCTTCCTTACGGTGTTCTTCGCTTCACTGGCATTCGCCTTCGCGGAGTCGTACTTCTTCATCGGCTACCTGATCTCGATCGCGATCTTCGGCCTCTACCAGGCAATCTTCATGGCGAACGCCGGCGGAGCCTGGGACAATGCCAAGAAAGTGGTTGAGGTGGAACTCAAGATGAAGGGTTCTGCCCTGCACGATGCCACTGTCGT
The DNA here is from genome assembly GCA_036258095.1 of Candidatus Angelobacter sp. Classification (GTDB taxonomy): domain Bacteria; phylum Acidobacteriota; class Terriglobia; order Terriglobales; family Acidobacteriaceae; genus Angelobacter. Next base: position 10,004 of record DATAEJ010000061.1, read on the forward strand.
AGGCGACACGGTCGGCGATCCCTTCAAGGACACTTCGTCGGTCGCCATGAACCCGGTGATCAAGTTCACCACGCTGTTCGGTCTGTTGGCAGTTGAGCTGGCAGAAAGTCTGCGAGGCGGCGGCGTCACGCCGGTATTAGCCGTAGTGTTCTTCCTGATCGCGACCTTCTTCGTGTGGCGCTCGTTCTACGGTATGAGAATCGGCGCGCAGAAGGCGGAAGCAGCAGCTGGTAAGTAAGCCACAACTCAGAACTAAAAGGCCCGCTGAAGAGCGGGCCTTTTACACTGCAATCGTTCTACTTCTTGGGCTCCTGGTACAAGCCAATCAGGTTTCCCGCAGGATCGCGGAATCGGGCGGTGATTTCAGGGGCGTCGGCTCCGATGGGCTGCACGATTTGGCCACCGTTGGCTTTGATGAGTTCGAGGGTGGCTTGGGCATCATCGACCATAATGTAGAAGAGCAAGCCGGGCGAGGAATGAGGTTGACGCCCTTCAATCCATGAGCCGCTCACCTCGCCAACAGAGTCATCGAAGGCCGTGGAACCGTTACCGCGTTTGCGGATATTCCAGCCGAATACTTTTTTGTAGAACTCCGCAGATTCGGCAATGTTCGTAGCCGGCAGTTCAACATAACAGATCTTTCCGTTTCCAAGCGTCGGTGGCATGGGCGCTCCTTCAGGACTTGGGTTTCTTGACGCTCTGTAGTGCGAGTTATCCCGGCGGCCTGCCGGGAACTCTCGGATTTCCGGTCGGCTCCGTCCGGGGGCCCGGGCCAATCCCATCTTTCATCTTTTCGCGCACTCGCCGCGCGAGCTTCTCCACTTCATCTGCTTTGCGAAGAACATCGAGAGAAAGCAAGTTCTCATTTGATTTATCGACAGCGGCCTTCAGTTCGGTCGCGAGTTGCAACAGGCGATCAGTGTCTGCACGAAGATCCTGCTGGCGCTTCAGGTTGGCTTCCTTGAGCCGCTGGTCTTCCATGTCTTTCTCGATCTGTGCAGGTGTGCGGGGAGTGTTTTGAGCCAGCACCTGTGGAACCATACGAATCAGAACTAGGAGGAAAACGATCGTGAGAAACAGGATTAGAAACCGTGATTTCAGCAACACAAAAGTGCCCTTTCGTGCCAGGCCGAACGGCGGCAAAAAATTTGAATGAGAAGTGAGCTGCTGCCATTATAACCAGCCAATTCCTCTCAGCTATAATCCGCATCGTGATTGAAGAGCGTTTCAGCAACATCTGGCAGCAGTGGCACAACTATCTGGTTGAGTGGACGCGTGATCGCGCTCCCAGGCTGCTGCTGATCCTGGTCGTCGCCTTCATTCTTGCGCGTCTTCTGAAGGTAATCACGCGCAAGGTGGTCGAGCTCTCTGAAAAGACCGGCAGGCGCGGCCCGGTGCGCAGCCAGCAGGTCAAGACTGTAGCCGGCATGGTCTACAGCGTGGGAGTTTTCCTGATCATCTTCTTCACCGGCATGAGCGCACTGCGAGAGGCGTTCAACTTCAACATTGAACCCTTGCTGGCCAGTGCCGGAATCGTAGGCCTGGCAATCGGCTTTGGCGCGCAGACACTCGTCAAGGATGTGATCAACGGCTTCTTCATCCTGGCCGAGAATCAGTTTGACGTGGGTGACACGATCAAAGCCGCGGGCGTGAGCGGTACGGTGGAAGAAATCACCATGCGGCGCACCATTCTGCGCGATGCCGACGGAACACTCCACATCGTACCCAATAGCGCGATCCAGATCGTCAGCAACACCACCCGCGACTGGTCTCAAGTCAGTCTGCATGTGGCAGTGGACTACGGCGAGAACAGTGACCGGATTGTGCATCTACTCAGGGAGGTAGCAGCGGATTTCTACGCCGACGAAGAGATGCGTCCGGACGTGGTTGCCGAACCGCAGGTACACGGCATTGAAAAAATCCGCGGACAGGAAGTGGATTACCTCATGACCGTAAAGGTCCGTCCGGGGAAACAGTACGCTGTTGCCCGTGAGCTGCGCCGGCGCATCAAGACCTGCTTCGAGCAGCAGAAGGTCAAGGCCGGCTCACCTACGCAGATGTACATCGGACAGGGACCAATTTAACTCAGGAGAAACTAAAAATGGATCTGGGTCTCAAAGGCCGGGGTGTAATCGTGGCTGCTTCCAGTGAAGGCATCGGGCTTGCAACGGCAGAGGCGTTTGCCCGCGAGGGCGCTCAGGTGGCCATGTGTGCCCGAACCGAGAAGACGTTGCGTGAAGCAGCGGGTAAGCTGCGCAAGGAAACCGGGGCTGAGATCTATGCCGAGCCTCTGGATGTGACCGATGCCCCGGCCGTACAACGCTTTGTCGAGCAGGTGGGGAAGCAGTTTGGCAGGATCGACGTCTGCGTGACCAATGCAGGCGGTCCGCCGGCCAAGAACTTCCTTTCCGTGACCCCGGACGAGTGGCGCAAGGCGATCGACATGAACTTTTTGAGCGTGGTTCATCTTGCCAAGGCTGTTATTCCTCATATGCAACGACATCACTGGGGAAGGATCATTACGATCACTTCAGTTTCCGTGAGACAGCCGATTGCTGATCTGGTCATGTCGAACTCCGTGCGGGCAGCGGTAGTCGGGCTGGTAAAAAGCCTTTCCAACGAGTTCGGTAAAGACGGTATTCTGGTGAACAACGTAGGCCCGGGCTACACGGCAACCGAGCGCCTCAAAGAATTGGCGGGAGTTCGAGCCCTGGCCGGAGGCACAGCGCCAGAAAATATCTATGAAGAATGGGCAGCAGACACGCCGGTTAAAAGATTAGGTGAACCAAGGGAAATTGCTGACCTGATCGTTTGGCTGGCTTCAGAGAGAGCCTCGTACATCACAGGCCAAACGGTGCTGGCCGACGGCGGAATCTATCGCGGCCTTTGACGCTAGGCTGAGATTACGCCGCACCAGCAGCAGTGCAAAAAGAGTCGAGTTCCAGATTCAAAAAACAAGTCCGATTCAAAACAGAGGCCGGAAAACATCATCCCGCCGGAAAATGGCATCCTACGGTCGGGATGTTCCTCCTCGCCCTCTATCTCTTCATCGCTGCCGGTCTTTGCGCTCTCTGGTATTGGCTCTGGATGCGATACCGCCGGCGCAAAGCGGGGGAGATTGCGCGCTGGATCCAATCCGCTATATCCGGACAAGGTTGCGTACTTGGGATTCGCTGGCTTTCAGCAGTCAGCTTCAAGGTGCCGTTGCGACTTACCCGGGGACCATTCCGCAACGCCAGCGTCAAGGTCGAAATCACTCCGCAGGGGTTGCCGATTCGCTGGCTGATGAGCAAGCTCAATTCGCAACAGGAAAATCTGCTATTCCAGGCTGATCTTGACCTTCCGCCCTCGTTTTCACTTCATCTCCAGAATTTCCGCTGGTTTGCCCGCAGCAGTCGCAAACCTGTGCGCGAAAATCAGAACTGGCAGCTGTACAAAGCCGACCCCATCATCATCAGCACGCGTATGGACTGGCAACGCGAGGTTTCTGACGTAATGGTTTCCATGGCGCAAGCGGAGCCACATGATTTTCTGCGGATCGACTTCCAGCGACGCTCTCCCCACTTCTCCGTGAAACTCCCGCTCGAGGCGATCGCTCCGGGATCACCGGGGCGTGCCTGCGTCTTCGAAAGCATGAAAGAGCTCGCCAGCCGCGGCGCAAACATAAGCTAAACTCCCCTCCAAAATTGATTCTCATTTCGTAGTACCTGCACTTTCGTACTCCGAAGTCGCAATACGTTTCTGTGCGCCAGGCGAATGCAGATAAGTCTCAAGCACTTACGCGTACTCGCAATTACAGAAGTATTACAGAATGACGTGGCGCTTGCTGTTAGGGTGGAAAGATAGACATCGAGCCATTTTTCACTTCATGGGAGCAAAACTTTGAGTCTTCGCAACGACCGGACATTCCGGGAAGAAATCAGCTGGGTCACCACATTTTTCATGGTGGCGTTTCACATCGGAGCGGTGGCAGCGCTCTTCATGTTCAGTTGGAAGGCACTGGCTGTGGCAGCATTTCTCTGGTGGGTTTCCGGAAGTCTTGGCATCGGCATGGGCTACCACCGACTCCTTACCCATCGGGGGTTCAAGACCTACAAGTGGATGGAATACTTCCTTACCTTCTGCGCCACGCTGGCGCTGGAAGGTGGCCCGTTCTTCTGGGTGGCGACGCATCGCGTCCATCACCAGAACACTGACGTTGAAGGCGATCCGCATTCACCGAATGATGGCGGCTTCTGGGCTCACATGGGATGGATCATCACCGGACGCGTGATGCACAACCACTCTGACGCGCTGCTCCCGTATATTCCCGATCTCCGCAAGGACAAATTTCACACCTTCATCAGCAAGTACCACTGGGTACCAATCACGCTCTCTGGCGGAGTATTGCTGGCGATCGGCGGCTGGTCCTGGGTATTCTGGGGCGTGTTCCTGCGCACCGTGGTTGGGCTGCACGCCACATGGCTTGTGAACTCGGCCACGCACATGTGGGGACGCCAGCGCTTCCTCACTGGCGACACTTCCAAGAACAGCATGTGGGTTGCGCTGCTCACTTTCGGCGAAGGCTGGCATAATAACCATCACGCTTATCCTCAGATGGCACGCCACGGACTCGCCTGGTATGAAGTTGACCTGAACTGGTACGGGATCAGCTTCCTGCGCGCTATCGGCCTGGTTTGGGACGTGAAGGCGCCCTCGCTTCGCAGCCTGGAAGAAAAAGCCGCACGCGGCGCTGCCCGCCTTCAACCCGTCGGATCGGCCGCTGGTGGAGACGACTAAACACAAACTTCCTTGTTCCCCTGAGAAATGGCTCCCGAACGGGAGCCATTTTTTTGACATCCCGAGCGTCCGCGAGGGAACCTTACTCTCGTCTGTGGCTTAAACTGGAAATGCCAACCAAATAGGTTTCTTCCTCTGCCCTCGGGATAGGAGCACGTTAGAATCGTAGCGTTCTTCTGATCATGCGAATCACGCGGCGTACCAAGGCGATTGCATTTTTCATCACGCTGGGCTCGGTCCTGGTGGGAATCGCCGTGTTCCTCAACATCACCTGGATCGTGCTCAACTGGCGTGAAGTGGTCCCGCTGGTGCTCGGCATTATCTTTTTTGGCGTCATCATTGCCGGAGTCGTGGTCAACACGATCTTTCTTGTCCGCGAAGTGCGCCGCAACGAGCAGCAGGACAGTTTTCTCAATGCGGTCACGCATGAATTGAAAACCCCCATAACTTCCATTCGTCTATATCTACAGACGCTCGAACGTCGCCAGGTAGAGGAGGGCAAGCGCCAGGATTTCTATCGTCTGATGCTGGAGGACACCGATCGCCTGTTGAGCACTGTGGACCAGGTTCTCAAGGCCAGCGAGGTGCGGCAACGCGCCGGGAAAAGGAATTGGCAGGATACAAACTTCGCGGCCATCGTTCAGGACAGCGTGGAGCTTGCCAGGCTTCGGCACGCGCTGGATCCCGAAGACATGAATTTCGGCCGCCAGGCGCCGGGTCAGATCACGCTGATGGGCAATGCTGAAGAATTGCGGACCGCGGTCGCTAACCTTCTGGAGAATGCGGTGAAGTACACGAAGCCTCCTCGCAAAATCGTCGTTGACCTGCTTACGCCCGACATGGACAACGTTCTTCTCAGCGTGCGCGACAACGGCCCGGGCATCGCCAAGCCGGAACTGAAGCGGATCTTCAAACGCTTTTACCGCGTGTACGGTCGCGGTCCGGAGCAGGTAAAAGGCACCGGCCTCGGTTTGTTTATCGTAAGGTCTATTGCCCGGCGCCATGGGGGTGATGCGTGGGCAGAGAGCGAAGGGCCGGGAACGGGCAGCACATTCTGGATCCGCCTGCCAAGGATTTATCACGTATGACGAAGCTGCTGCTGGTGGAAGACGAAGCTCATATCGCCCAGGGATTGCGCTTTAACCTGGAAGCCGAAGGTTTTGACGTTGAAATCTGCGAGGAAGGCGAACAGGCTCTGGCTCTGCTTAAGCGCGACCCACGCAGGTTCGACCTGCTGGTGCTGGATATTATGCTTCCGGGCAAAGACGGATTTACGGTGGCGCAGGAGCTGCGAACCGAGCAGAACTACGTACCGTTGCTGATGCTCACGGCCCGTGGGCGGCCGGAAGACGTGCTCAAGGGCTTCGAAAGTGGCGCTGATGACTATCTTCCCAAACCGTTCAACCTGGATATCCTGCTGGCCCGCATCAACGGTCTGCTTCGCCGCAAGCAGTGGCTCCAGGCGACGCCTGAACCAGCGAAAGAAGAAGTTTACCGGTTCGATGGAATTGCCGTGGACTACGGCAAACTGCAACTACAAAACGGGCACGATATCCATCAACTTACTGTGATGGAGTTGGAACTGCTCCGATATCTCATCCAGCACAGCAACCGTGCCGTCTCACGCAAGGAAATTCTGGAAAATGTCTGGGATTTAAAAGAGGACACTGACACACGGGCCATCGACAACTTCATTGTCCGGTTGCGCCGCTATATCGAGAAGGATCCTGCCAAGCCGGTCCATCTGCTCACTGTTCGCGGCCTCGGGTATCAGTTCGTGCCCTGAACAAAAAAAGCGACCCGGACAGATTCTTCCAGGTCGCCGAGGCTGCGCGACACTACTTAGGTTTGCGATGAGATGCCCTGAGGAGTCGGGGATCTTTATCGCTCAAGAAATACGATAGACAAGTACATGCGGAAATTTTCTTAAACGCACATTAATCTGATTAATCACACCGGCACTGTATGGACGGAAGCTCCGGCAGCAAGCGCGCCTCATTTGCATGCGATCAGAAACAAAAGCACAGCCGAAACGGCTGTGCCTTATCTCGAACAAAACTGGTTTGCGCTCAGGGTGTCTTGGTTTTTCTTAACCCGGCCATTTCCTCCACCAGCACCAGCGTTGCGGCGTAATCGATATCGTCATAGCCATTCCTGGCTGCTTCTTCGTAGATGACTTCGTCAATCTTCGTAAGCCCTGGCAGCTTGACATCATTTTCCTTGGCTGCATCCAGCATCAGGTGGATGTCCTTGTGCATGAGCTTCAGCGGGAAATTCGGCGTCCAGTCCTGCGCGAGCATGAATGGCTTCTTGTACTCAGCCACGCCCGAGCGAATCATGGAAGCTTCGATCAGCTGGAACATCTTCTCCGGCGGCACGCCGAGCTTTTTCGCCAGCGTCAGACTTTCGCACAGGCCCTGATAGATGAAGACAATGTTCATGTTCTGGGCGAGCTTGGCTGAAAGCCCCTTCCCGTTATCGCCCATGTGGATCACCTGCTTGCCCATAGCGCGGAACAGCGGCTCAACGCGACCAATAGTATTCGGATTTCCGCCGACCATGAAGATCAGCGAACCTCCTTCCGCAGCTACTTTCGATCCCGTGACCGGCGCGTCAAGGAACTCGCAGCCATGCTCCTGCAGCCCTTCCATAATGAGGAGGCTGGCCGAAGGGGAAATGGTACTGGAATCCACCACTACGGTTCCGCTTGCCAGTCCCTGGATCGCGCCATTTTGGCCGAAGAGTACAGATTGGACGGCGGAGGTGTCCGAGACGCAGATCCAAACCGCTTCCTTGCCCTTCACGGCTTCGGCGGGCGTGGGAGCAGTAGCGGCTCCTTCAACGTCTTTCGGTGTGCGGTTCCAGACGGTGACCTCGTGTCCATTCTTCACGAGATTGGCGGCCATGGGCCGGCCCATGATTCCAAGTCCTAAGAAGGCTACGCGCATAGTGTAGGCATTAAAAAGTCTGCACGGCAGTTCCGTCAAGCCGCGAGCGGACGGCCGAGAGCCGGCGCGCAAATGTTACAATTTTCAGTTTGCGATCTTCTTTGTAGAGGACTCCTGTATGTCTCAAGCCACAATCCAGACTCCTGCTCCTCCGCAGCCGCTCGTCGCCCTGACCGAAGACGAACAGCTTTTCCGCGACAGTGTTCGCCAGTTCGCCGACGAGACCATCCGTCCCAAAGTGCATGAGATGGACGAGAAGGGTGTGTTCGACCACTCCATTCTTGAGCAGTTCTTTCAGCTCGGGCTCATGGGCATTGAGATTCCGGAGCAATACGGGGGCGCGGGCGGCAAGTTCTTTGACGCGATCCTGGCGGTGGAGGAGGTTTCGCGCGTGGACGCCTCTGCCGGCGTGATTGTCGACGTACAGAATACGCTGGTGAATAACGCGTTGATGCGCTGGACAACTGAGGAGCAGAAGAAACGCTACTTGCCCAAGCAGTGCGCTGATACCGTTGGCGCTTACGCGTTGAGCGAAGCCGGATCCGGGTCAGACGCATTCGCGATGCAGACGCGTGCCCAGCTCAAGGGCAGCGATTACATCCTGAACGGCCGCAAGCTGTGGATCACCAACGGCAAGGAAGCTGGCGTGTTTATCCTGTTTGCCACGATTGATCCCGCTGCCGGTTACAAAGGAATCACCGCGTTCATTGTGGAAAGGGATTTCCCGGGCTTCAGCGTCGGCAAAAAAGAAGACAAGCTGGGCATCCGTGCCTCCAGCACATGTGAGTTGATCCTTGAAGATTGCCAGGTGCCGAAGTCGAACGTGCTGGGCGAGGCGGGTAAGGGATACAAGATCGCCATCGAAACGCTGAACGAAGGGCGCATCGGCATAGGCGCTCAGATGCTCGGCCTTGCGCGCGGCGCTTGGGAAGCGGCGGCCAAATATTCCCAGGAACGCAAGCAGTTCGGCAGGGCGATCTCCGATTTCCAGGGCGTTCAGTTTCAGCTGGCGCAGATGGCCACGGAAATCGAAGCGGCCCGCATGCTGGTTTACAACGCCGCGCGGATGAAAGACGCGGGCATGAACTTTGTGAAGGAAGCTGCCATGGTGAAGCTGTTTGCCTCACAGGTAGCCGAGCGTGTGGCCTCACTGTCGCTGGAAATATTCGGTGGATACGGTTTCACCAAGGACTACCCCGCCGAAAAGTACTTCCGTGACGCCAAAATCGGCAAAATATACGAGGGCACATCGAATATGCAGCTGCAGACCATTGCCAAGCTGGTTCTTGGAGGCAAATAGCTTTGCGCCCGCAAATTTCCCTGATGTAGATGTAAGCTACTCGTTTTCAACTACTTGCGGGTATGTTAACCAGGCAGCAACAACTCCCATTGTCTCTAAACCGTAGCTGGGGTAGACTTTACCGCAATTCCGGCCACTAGCAATTCCCAGGGCTAAGGTAGGACGCAGGAGTGTATTTGTGGGACAGGGCTCCGCACGGGAGTTACAAGACCTTACAGCCGTAAATGCTTTCTATACAGGGCTCCTTGAAAAGAGCCTGGGCCATGCCGTGCCTCTTCCCAGTGAGGTCAGGGACGCCCAGAACGCTGACGAGTTGAAGAACTGGCTCGATCTTCTCGATTTGGCGCTTACTCCTTCAATCATTCGCGACGCGCTGAAGGGATCTGCCTTCGATACTGCCTATGCCCTGCTCCGGTATTTCAACGGCAAGGGTTCGCCTCGCTCCGGCGACCGAGACAAAACTGACTGCGTTATCACTCACCTGTTCCGGAATCCTCCCGCAGACGCAGAGGGTCCTCCATCCTGGCAGAGGCCAGAGATTGACAGTTCTTACTTCTTTGTCACTCAAGCCGCGCTCGCCTTTCAGGGACATCTATACAAGTCTCTGGGAGACGTGGAATTCACCAACATGCCGCAGGACCATATCAGCCTGCTTCAGGAGTTCGAATACCTGTACCAGGAACTGGAGGAGTTCCGGCACTTTGACCAGGTCATGGATTCGAATATCGTGCAGCGCGTACGCGAGCTGAAGCAGTCCCTCGGCAATTCGTTCTACCATCCCAACGCTCTGGCGCAGATCGCCGTATGGAATGACGTGTTTGGGCGGAAGTTTGACGAGCTCTTCCATGACGCGGCCAAGCAGATCAAGACGTTTGCGGAAAACGTGCAGAAGGAAGGCGGCAGCATGCTTTCGCGACTGGAAGGCGACATCACAGTGAAGCAACTGGCCGAGGTCGAAACCGGCCAATTGCTGGCCGAAGATTATCAAAACGCGCAGGACGACTTCCGCAGAGTCTCGAAATACAAGAAGGTGGTGGATAGCAAGCGCCCAGGCCGGACTGCCGGCCCAGCCCCGAGCTACACGCCACCGGCAAACGCTGTTCCGCCGCGGCCGGTTCCCACATCTGCTGCATCGGCCGAGCCGGCAAATACATCCGGCGCGCAGCCTGCTTCGCCGCCAAGCCGGCCCCCCGCCGTAGCACCCGCCCAGATCAAGGCGGAGGTGCTTGCCGTGCCTCCGTCACAGGCCGTGAACAACGCGGTGCAGGAAGGAAAGTTGTTCAGCGCCAAGGAATCGATCAAAGAGCACGTCAGGACTACAGAGGCCACGCTCGCACCGATCGTGCAGATTAAGAACACGCGCATCACGCTTTCCGCAGCCGAAGTGGAAGCGTTCAAGGCCGACTACCAGGGTGAGAAAAGTTTTCGCGCTGATTACGCCAACATCATGATGTCGATTGTGGCCTACCTCTCGCGCATGATTGTGGAAGTGGATGAATACAACCAGAAAGCCACTTCTGCTTACCTCTGGAAACCGCATGCCGATGCGCTGGCGTACTTGCTCACAACTCTCGAAAGACTGAGCATGGAAGCTGAATCAATCATGGCGGTGGCGCGCGCACGCGGCCTGCAGGAAAAAGCCGCCGGTCTGAAAGCCTCTCTCGATAAAGTCCGAGACTATGGAAAGACAGTCTCGCAGACCCTTCAAGCGCAGTCCGCTCAGCCGCAAGCCGGAAACTAACACTGTTTACTTTGAAAGCAATTGCCGGATAGCTGGTCTCCGCGCGACAAACGAAAATCGTGACCATGCAGTCTTCGAAAGGAAAATACATGGTCCCGATTCGCGTAATAGCCATTCCCACCAAAGTTGCCGAAAGTGTCCGTGCGACGATGAAGGCGCCCGGTTACGGCCATCCGGCGCACACAGAAGTCGCAGCGGGTTATGGCCCGTGCCGCCACTGCCTCCGCAAGTTTGAAATCGGTAAGGAGAGGCGCGTGCTCTTTACTTACGATCCATTTTTCGAAATCGAAAATGTTCCCCTGCCTGGACCGATTTTTGTACATGCCAACGAGTGCGCACGGTATCCAGAAGACGGAGTCTATCCACCAGAACTCCGCGATGTTCCCGCCGTGCTGTGCGCATATGGCGAGGGCAGGAAGCTGCTGGAAGAAATCCGGGTAACCGATCGCAACCAGCCCGCAGTCGCTGAAACGCTCTTACAGCGGCCGGAGGTGCGATACGTGCATATCCGCGACCTGAGCGCGGGCTGTTACGACTTTCGTATCGAACGGGCCTGAGCCTGCCAAGACCCGGAAAAACGACGCCCCGAAACTCGCCTGACCCCTGCCTGGTCATGCGATTCTCGGGGCATCGCGCGTGCGATGGGAAACTGGCGCTTGTGTCACGGAGGCTCCGACCACAAGCGCCACCTAGCTGTCTGAATTTGATGCGTGCGCTCTGAAGCGGCTGTGCGTCGTGATGCGCCTAAGCTGCTGAGGTGCGACAACTCGCACCCAACCACCTTCACCGGCCGTTCTTCTCGGCCTTTCGGGGAAATGCCGAATTGAGAGACATCTTCCTGACTGGCTGCTCCGTCTTAAGGTCGGTGACAGTCAAGCACGGCTCTGCTGCAATTCAAAGCGAAATTCCGGGGCGCCTCGACCGCTTGCCCTGGAGCAGCTGGCATTGGCGGATCGTGATTGCACTGGGTATCACCTGGGTGCTCGACGGGCTGGAAGTTACACTTGCAGGGGCCATCGGAGCAGTCCTCAAACGTCCAGACGCGCTCGGTTTGAGCGACGCCGAAGTGGGCGCAAGCGCTACTTTTTATCTTGCCGGCGCTGTGATCGGAGCGCTCTTGTTCGGCTATCTGACTGACCGGCTGGGCCGCAAGAAATTGTTTACGGCCACGCTCCTTCTTTATCTGACCGCGACTGCGCTTACGGCCTTCTCCTGGAACTTTTTCTCATACGCATTGTTTCGGGCCCTTACCGGGGCCGGCATCGGTGGCGAGTACTCGGCTATCAATTCAGCCATTGATGAGTTGATCCCGGCACGTGTCCGCGGACGCGTGGACCTGATTATCAATTCGAGCTTCTGGATCGGAGCGGCGATCGGAGCAGCGGCGACCATTGCCCTGCTCGATACAGGTATTCTCCCCATCGGCATCGGCTGGCGATTCGCCTTTGGCATCGGGGCGACACTGGGCGTCATCATTATCTTCCTGCGCCACGCAGTGCCAGAAAGTCCTCGCTGGCTCATGATTCACGGCCGGAACCACGAAGCTGAGCAGATAGTGAACGGAGTGGAGGAGGAAATTGAAGGACACTTGCTGCCAGCTCCGGACCCGCGAACCAGGATTACAATTCACCCCCGCACCCATACTCCACTGGGAGAAATATGGCACGCGATTGCGGTTGAGCATCGCAGGCGTTCCCTGCTGGGGCTCACGCTCATGGCCTCGCAGGCGTTCTTCTACAACGCCATTTTCTTCACGTACGCGCTGGTACTCGTTACTTTTTATGGCCTGCCGGAACAGAGGGTCGGGCTTTACCTGTTTCCGTTCGCGCTGGGCAACTTCGCGGGGCCATTGCTGCTGGGTCACCTATTCGACACAGTCGGGCGCAAGAAGATGATCACGATCACGTATGCGCTTTCTGGAATCTTGCTGGCCATCAGCGGATGGATGTTCCAGCAGGGCATGCTCACCGCGAAGACGCAGGCAATCGCGTGGTCAGTAATCTTCTTTGTCGCCTCATCCGCTGCAAGTTCGGCTTACCTGACCGTGAGCGAGATCTTCCCGCTCGAAGTGCGTGGGCTGGCGATTGCCGTTTTTTATGCCATCGGAACGCTGGTTGGCGGCGTGGCTGCACCGACGATCTTCGGCGTATTGATCCAGACGCGGTCAGCCACGAATCTGTTTTACGGCTACCTTGCGGGCGCGGCGTTCATGATCGCAGCGGCGGTAGTCGAAGCCGTTCTCGGCGTCAAGGCGGAACGCACCGCGCTGGAGTCGATCAGTCATCCGCTATCGGCGGCAAAGAAGCAGCCAAGCGACTCGCCATCCAGAGTGGCATAACTCCTTTAAGTTCTGCTACCTTTGAGGGTTTGATCTGAGCGGGCATCCCCCACCGGCAAGCCCTCCCGCTCCGCAAAATACTTTCATTCAAAAGGAAGAGAGCTTTTATGCCCGTATTCAAGTTCAAGGGTGTGGACTTTATCGAGTTTGATGGGCTGCTGACGGAAGACGAAAAGCTGGTCCGCGAAACCACGCGCCGCTTTGTAGAAGAAAACGTGGTGCCGATCATCGAGCAGTGCAACCGTGAAATGCGCTTCCCGCGCGAGATCGTGAAGCCCATGGCGGAACTAGGTTTCTTTGGTCCGAACCTGAAAGGCTATGGCTGTGCCGGAATGTCGAACATCGATTACGGGCTGATCATGCAAGAGTTGGAGCGCGGTGACAGCGGCATCCGCTCTTTCTGCAGCGTACAGTCATCTCTCGTCATGTATCCCATTTATGCCATGGGAAGCGAGGAGCAGAAGCAGAAATGGCTGCCGGCTATGGCGAAAGGCGAGAAAATCGGCTGCTTCGGGCTCACCGAGCCTGACTTCGGATCAAACCCGAGCGGGATGCGCACGCGGGCAAAGAAAGTCGGCAAAGAGTACATCCTGAACGGTGAGAAGATGTGGATTACGTCCGGGACCATCGCTGATGTGGCAGTGATCTGGGCGAAATCCGAAGCCCATGACAATCGCATCCGCGGCTTCCTGGTGGAAACCGATCGCCCCGGCTTCAAGGCTGACGACGTGCACGGAAAATGGTCGCTGCGGGCGTCAGTCACTTCCGGCTTGTCATTACAAGATGTGAAGGTTCCCGAGGAGAACATGCTGCCCGGCGCTGACGGCCTGAAAGGGCCGCTCTCCTGCCTCAATCAGGCCCGCTACGGCATCAGCTGGGGCGCGATCGGTGCGGCAATGTCCTGCTATGACACAGCACTGCAATATTCGAAAATCCGCAAGCAGTTCCGCGACCAGCCGATTGCATCTCACCAGCTTGTGCAGGAGAAGCTGGTGTGGATGATCAGCGAGATCACCAAGGCCCAGCTGCTTGCCCTGCAGGTAGGGCGACTCAAGGATGCCGGCACAGTGCAACACCAGCACATTTCCATGGCCAAACGGAATAACGTGTGGATGGCGCTGGAGTGCGCGCGCATGGCGCGCGACATCCTGGGCGGCAACGGTATCGCCGACGATTATCCGGTGATGCGACACATGATGAACCTGGAGTCGGTGAAGACGTACGAAGGCACGCATGACATCCACGCGCTGATCATCGGGGAGAACGTAACCGGCGTCAGCAGCTTCTGAGCACGACAAGGGATCCGGAAATCCGCAATATTGTTAATCCTCACACGGAGGTTGTTATGGCGACTCAGGTGGCCAACAAGCAGATCGAGAACCTGGAAGGCACCATGGAGTTTGAGCTTGCGCTGGAGTTTGTGCGCGTGGTGGAAGAAGCTGCCATTGCCTCCGCACACACCATGGGAACAGGCGACCGACACAGGGCCGACCAGGTAGCGACCGAAGCCATGCGCTCCACCATGGATAAAGTTCCAATGCGTGGAACCATCGTAATTGGCGAAGGAGAACGCGACGAAGCTCCGATGCTTTATATCGGAGAAAAGGTCGGCTTCGGCTGGAGAGATGGCGCCAAATTTCCTGAAGTAGACATCGCTGTAGATCCGCTGGAAGGAACGAACCTGTGCGCCACCGGCGCACCCGGAGCAATCACAGTCCTGGCTGCATCGGAAAAGGGCGGCCTGCTCAATGCACCCGATTGCTACATGGAAAAATTGGTCGTCGGACCTTCGTGCAAAGGTGTCGTCGACCTGGACGCTCCGGTGGCGGAAAACCTGAAGGCCATTGCGCGGCGGCTGAGTCGGGACGTGGCGGACCTGGTTGTGGTGGTGCTCGATCGTCCAAGGCACGAAAAGCTCATTGCCGATATCCGCAAAGCCGGCGCGCGCATCCGGCTGATTACTGATGGTGACCTTTCGGCCGGCATCGCAGCCGCCGTAATTGGGACCGGAGTGCACGCGGTAATGGGCAGTGGCGGAGCGCCGGAAGGTGTTATTACCGCGGCGGCCATGCGCTGCCTGAACGGCGAGATTCTTGGGCGGCTCATCATCAACACGCCCGAATTGGAAGAACGCGTAAAGAAGATGGGCATCACCGACAAGAACAAGGTCTACACCGCAAAAGACCTGGCACCGGGAAGACATTTAATCTTCGCCGCTACCGGCGTTACCGAAGGTGCGCTGATGAAAGGCGTCCGCTTCTTCGGCGAAGGCACGCGTACATCGTCCATCGTGATGACCCGCAAGAGCGGCAAGGTGCGGTTTGTGGAGAGTATTCATCTCGCGAACCGCCCGGATGTGAAGGTGCGCTTCGCGTAACGAGCAACAAAATTCAGCCGCGAATGAACGCGAAAACACGCGAATTGCTTGGAGGAAATTCGTGTCTTATTCGTGAAATTCGCCGCTCAGGTTATCTGGCTATTTGCCCTGTACTATTTATTATTTGCTCTCTTTCGGCATCGGCGGCCAATCCTTCGCGACCCCATCAAATAGAAATTTCGCGATTTCGTACCGCCTCGTTCCATCGTGCACGGCGTAACGTCGACGACCGTCGGAACGCCCGGACCACAGTGACACGCCGGCGAACTGGCCGTCCTTGCGCAATACGTAATAGAACATATTGAGGTAAGAAAGCCGCGTCATGTCATTGTTGTAATTGCGGGCGATGCGGCGCAGCGCATCCAGTCCGGCGTCTTCCGGTGACATGCCGTGGCGCATGTTTTCTACAATCGTATGCGCACCGGCGACCTTGATGTTCTCTTCCCCGTTGCCTGTTGCCCCTGCAGCGCCCACGTCCTGATCGCAGTAGCAGCCTGCCCCGATGATCGGCGAATCTCCGCAGCGACCGGGCAGCTTCCAGGCCAGACCGCTCGTGGTGGTCACGCTCGACATCTCGCCTTTGGCGTTAAGCGCTGAGCAGTTGATCGTTCCGGTTGGCGGGTTCAGCACTTTGTGGATCGCGTCAAAACGATGCTCCGGCGCGATACCGAGATCGGCGGCGACAGCATACATTTTTTGTATGTGTGCAGGCTGGTCGCGCAGCTCACTCTGATCTGTAAGCGGAGCGGGAGGTTTCCAGTTCGGATCAGACAATCCAGGTCCCCACCAATCCTGGTTGGAATGGGTCTCTTTCCAGAGCATCCAGATCTTCCGCGAATGGTCAGTGAGCAGGTTCTCTTTGGGAAAGCCCATGGTGATAGCAAAACGCGTTGCGCCTTCGCCGACCAGCATCACGTGACCCGTATGCTCCATTACGGCCTTGGCGACGGACGCGACATTCTTAATGTCGCGCACGCCGCCTACTGCGCCTGCGCGGCGTGTAGGCCCGTGCATGCAACAGGCATCAAGTTCGACCACGCCTTCTTCGTTGGGCAGACCGCCGAGACCCACGCTGTCGTCGTTGGGATCGTTTTCCGGGCCGGAGACCACGGTGATGGCGGAGTCCAGCGTATCTGCACCGCTGGTCAGCTTCTGGTGACCGGCGTCCAGATAGTTGTAGCCGTTGGCCGAGCAGATGAGCACGTTCTTGCCGGTGAGAGGAACCGTGGTCTTGACGTTTTGCGTGTGAGTGTCTTGCGGGGCGTTCTGCCCCAACGCCAGCGATGCCGAGGTGACAGCAAGGCCGGAAAGAAAATCTCTCCGCTTCATGAAAGGCCCTCTTTTCAGGAATTCGAAACTGAGAAGGATAACAAAACGAAGCTGCCGGCTACTAGCTGCCAGCCTCTGTGTATCACTGGCGGGTGCGGTTTGTCAGTCAGGAGAACAAGGACAACGTAACGTCTCTTCGTAAGCAGCGTGGTTTGTTTCAGGCATTTGCTCTCAGGCGGCGAGCCGCTCAGTCAGAAACACCATGGCATCGCGCAGGGCTTCATCGCCGTTGCGGCCCGTGGCAAAGGGCGGATCGGAAATACGCTTCCACGTTCCCTGCTCCTGAATCGAGATGGCGACGTAATACGGCACATCGGGGTTGGAGAAGGAGTGCCAGAGCTCGAGCTTATACAGCTGCTCATTGATCACCACCAACCCGGTGCGAACAAGGTCCCAGGCTTCAGTGATGACGGGAAACATACGGTAGTCTTTGAGGGCGTCAGCGGACATGGGGATTCACGAAATCACAAATTTTCAATCATCTCGGTACTTGGTAGTTGGTACTTGGTAAAGCCGAATCTCGAAACAGCCAATGACCAAGTACCAGTCGCAAGATGCCAGTTCAAATCCCTTGAGTGCATCGAACATACAGGGTTCCCTCGCTACGCTCGGGATGTGAAAACTACACCGCCACCTTCTCCGCCGTGTTCTGGTCGGCGCGGAAACGAAGCAGCGCGGCGACGCGGCCGGCCTTCTCCAGTTCGCTATCGTTGTCGAAGAACTGGATGTCAGCGCCGTTGCGCAACGCCAGATCCACGAGCACATCGGCCACTTCGTTGAGCTCGCGGGTCGGCTGACCACAGACTGCACAGCTTTTGACCAGTCGCGTATCGAGATGCCGGCAATTCGAGCATTCAACGACGTCAGCCTGGAAGTCACGGCTGATGAGGAGCGTGTCAACTTCCTGGCGTTCGAGCGCCGTGAGAACATGACGCAATCCCACGGCTCCGGTCGAATTGCGTGACGCCTGGCCGATAGCTTCGCGCAGCACGGACTGCTGCTCAATCACGCGATTGCGCTCCATTATGCGCTCGGCATAATCGCGGACTTCTTCGGCGCTGGCATTTCCCGGGTCGGCGAGGAACCGTCCAGCCAGTCTTTGTTTTACGTAGCTATCCAGCTGCGGCTGGATTTCCGGCCAGGTTTCGTC
>DATAEJ010000062.1:0-2681 GCA_036258095.1 Candidatus Angelobacter sp.
CGCGTTCCCACCAGCTTTCTTCCGCCGATTGCACTCGATCTCGATTCGCGCGCCCGGACGCCGCTCTATCGCCAGCTCTATGACTGGTTCCGCACCGCCATCACCGCAGGACAGTTGCGCCCGGGGCAGCGGCTCCCATCCACCAGGACCCTGGCCGTCGAACTCAAAATTTCTCGCATCCCTGCCGCGAACGCTTACGACCAGCTTGCCGCCGAAGGCTATCTGGAAACATTTCCCGGAGCGGGTACCCGTGTCGCGCGGTCCATACCGAATGACACATTATTGTTCAGTCAGACGGTCGGTCCGGCTGCCGGAAAGCGCAGCAATTGGCCGCCGCAACGCACGCCGAGACAAACTGTGCGACGAGTGTCCCGTCGCGGCGTTGCCCTGAGGCAGTTACCCTCGCAGTCATGGCTGAACATCGTGGGCCCGTTTCGCGTAAGCTTGCCCGCTCTCGACCATTTTCCCCTCGGGGTCTGGTCGAAACTGGTAGCGCGGCACGCCCGAAAACCCGCCAAAGGGGTCATGGGTTACGCCGATGCCATGGGATATCTTCCTCTTCGCGAAGCCATTGCCGAATATCTGAGGACGGTTCGCGGCGTACGCTGCGAAGCGCGGCAGATTCTGGTTACAACCGGATCACAGCAGGGCTTGCAGCTTTCTGCCCAGGTATTGCTCGATCCCAAAGACCGCGTGGGCATGGAAGAGCCCGGCTATCCCAGTGCACGCCAGGCATTCCTCGCCGCCGGAGCTCACGTCATCCCCATCCCCGTGGACCAGGAGGGCATCAACGTGGCCCGGCTCTCAAGCCTTGGCCAAGGCGTGCGCGCTGTTTATGTCACGCCATCGCATCAATACCCGTTGGGAATGGTCATGGGCGCCAGTCGTCGCATGCTTCTTCTGCAATGGGCGGCGCGCACCGGCGCCTGGATCATTGAAGATGACTATGACAGCGAGTATCGCTTCGGCAGCCGGCCCATCGCGGCGCTGCAGGGCCTCGATACAGGCTCAACCGTTATCTATACAGGTACGTTCAGCAAAGTTATGTTTCCTGCTCTGCGCCTGGGCTACATCGTCGTCCCCGCGCACCTGATCTCGGCATTTGCCGCCGCCCGCGACGCTGCTGATGTCTTCTCCTCCACCCTGTACCAGGTTGTGCTGACAGATTTCATTCGTGAAGGACATTTTGCCCGCCATATCCGCCGCATGCGCATGCTGTACATGGAACGGCGCGCCGCGCTGGTACAGGCCATCCGCACCCAGATGGGAGATGCACTGGAGGTGATTGGCTCGGAAGCAGGCATGCATCTCGTCGTTCTGCTGCCGCCCGGAATGGATGACGTGGCCATTTCCAGAAGGGCCGCGCAACTCGGCATCTCAGCCGCGCCCCTCTCCACCTGCTACGCCAAATCGATCTCCCGCGCCGGAGTCGGCAGCGTGCACGGTGTTGGCAGGCTGCGGCGGGGCGGCCTCATCCTCGGCTATGCTGGCGCCAGCCCGCGCGAGATCAACGATGGCATCTCGAAACTCAGGATGAGCCTGCGGGCATAGCACATCCTGACTAAGTCCGTCTCGCACTCCGGTACAAGCATGTCCATTCCACTCGGTTGACCTGTCTGCCACATCGAGCGTCTAAGCAGAGAATCGAGTTCCACCTGCGGCCCTTGAATGCTCTTCTCAAACAACTGGAAAGGATTTTTTACAGAAGTGAAGAACTGGATATTGCTCCCCGTTATGTTTCTTGCTCTGAATTCCTTTGCGCAAGAGGCTGCGAAGCCGAAACAGCCACCCACGCTAAAAAGCATCTTGCTGATGCAGCTGCGCGAAACCCATAACCAGAAGAACTGGTTCGTTTCCGGAAAAGAGGCCGGAGAAGGATTAACAGCGGAACAGGCCGCCTGGTCCGACGGCAAGAATCATTCCGTGGGCCAGCTGGTTGCGCACCTGGTCTTCTGGAATTCCGTCAATCTCGCCGCTTTCAAGGGAGAGCACCCCAAGCAGCCGGCCGACAACAATGACACCTTCAAGTTCGATCCCGCGCAATGGGATGCCACGGTCAAACAGTTCGACAGTGTCATGACCGAATTGGAGCACATCGTCGAGAACGCAGATAGCCCAACCCTTGAGAAGATTGCGCCCTCGGTGGCCCGCATTTCCATGCACAATGCGTATCACATTGGAGAGATCATCGCTGTACGTAAGGAGCACGGCACGTGGAACCCCGATTTGGGTGTGAAATAAGCGCTTCTCGAACAGGATTCTGAAACGCAAGGAACTGGGGCGCCTCTCCGATGAGCCCCATCGCCACCTGTACTCCCTCTGGGTTTCAGAGGTTTTCTGATCCGCGTTCATCCGGAGAAATCCGCTTAAAACACTTCTGTTTTCCCCGTGTCCCCGTGGTGAAACTTGCGCTTCTATAGTTCGCGCTGTTCGCGTTTATTCGCACCTAAACTCTTCGCCGGCTCAGCGATCTTGCCCAAACCGCCGCACATCCAAGACTTCTGACGCTACCAAATCGACGAAGGAGGAACCATGATGGAGCGAAAGATGAACTTGAACCTCACTGAAATCATTCTCTTTGCAGGAACTCGCGTGGCTCTCGGAATAGGCCTCGGCCTCCTGCTCTCACGGCGGCTCAACCGCGACCAGAGCAAAGCTGCCGGAGTGGCGCTGGCATTGGT